>NZ_WKEE01000025.1:0-64382 GCF_021605635.1 Stenotrophomonas sp. PA-6-5C | reverse complement strand
GCCCCAAGGGGCCCCCGGGCGGCCTTGGGGTGCCGACCGGGGGTATCGGCTACAGGCGTAGTCGATGGGGCGCACCATAACCGGCTACACCCGTAGCCGTCAACACCTGTAGTCTTCGCCCGTAGTCAACGGGTGGAGACGGTCATGGATTGGGTAGAGTTTTTCGAGAAAACGCGGCAGGCAGCAGGCGTTGAGAGCTTTGCGAAGCTCGCTCCGAAGCTCGGCATTTCCGATGGCGCCATTTCTCATTACCGCACAGGGAAGCGTGTTCCCCAGGTATGGGTCGTTGCGGAATGCCTGAAGATTCAAGGCCATCCGCAGCCGGAGAAGGCTGCAATCCAGATCATGAAGTCAGAGGCGCAAACCTCTCCGGAGCGACACTTCTGGAGGCGTTTGGCTGCAACCGCCATGGCACTCTGCCTGGCCGTTGGTTTCGCCCTACCCCACGACGTGCAGGCTATGCCGCAAGCTGGTAACGCCTTGCACGATATACATTATGCGAAATGCAATAAAGTTGGCGACACAGCCGCTTGATCTCCTCTAGACCTCAAAAATTCCAGCTAGACTCGCCCAGGGTTCCAGCCGCTACCCAGGACTGAAAGCGGCCCTCAGACCAGGAAGTCGCCATGCGCTCACCAGCCTCACTCATGCTCTGCCTCTCCATCGCACTGGTCACGCTGCCTTGCGCCGTCGGTACCGCGCACGCCGGGCCATCGATAAGCTCCCCCGAGTACGCCGAACGCAACGGGATCCAACTGCAGGTGGAGGCCTTGCTTGGCGATGAGGATTTCGCAGGACTGGAAGCCTTGGCCAATAGGTATCGTCGCTCCGGTGAGGCCACCACCAGCGGTACGCTCAAGCTGACCCATTTCTACGAAGCGCTGTCCAATCTGTACGAAGCCGACCAGATTTCTCTGGGCCAGGATGACCCGATGCGCGATCGGATCACGCGTTGGGTGAAGAAGTACCCGCGCTCTCCAACGTCCCACCTGGCCATGGCCGCCACCATGCTCGGGCGAGGCATGGCGTACCGCGGCTATGGCTATTCCAGTTCGATCAGCGCCGAGGATGCCGCCCACTTCCATGCCTACACCGAAGCGGCCAGCAACTATCTGGCCGAGCACAAGAAAAAATGCGCGAGCGACGCAGGCTGGTACGAGTTGGCGTTGTCCGCTGCCGTGCGGCTGAACTGGGAAGCGACCGACCTGGTGGCGCTGGTGGATGAGGGCATGGCCAAGCACCCGGGCGATACCATGATTCCGTTCATGGCGGCGCAGTATTTTGCGCCCAAGTGGGGCGGTAGCCCCTATGCCGTGGAATCGATGGCACGGCGCGCGCTGGAGGCGGTGCCGGAGCACGACCGCCCTGCCCTGTATGCACGCATCTACTGGTCCACGGCAGGCAGTTATTACAGCAGTCCGTTCGCTGAAAAGCAGGTGGACTGGCCGTTGATGAGCCAAGGAATCGACGACGTGCTGGCCCGTTATCCCTCCGACTGGAACCTGCAGAACTTCGCCCATTTCGCCTGCCAGGCCGGCGACAAGGCGAAGACCCGCAGCCTGATGGACCGCATCACGCTACCCATGGAGCTTCATGCATGGTGGGACGCAGACGTATACGAGCATTGTCGGCAATGGTCGCGCGAGGCTTCATGAGCGCCGCCACGCTTGGACGGCTCGGACGTGTTTGCCACGCGAAGTGAGATGGGGGGCGCGCACGCCGTGCTGTTGCGCGGCTTGAAGGCGATGTCACTGCTTCCGGTGATCGAGTGAGAACTCATCCCGGGCCAATTCGAACGCCCGCTGCACGCAGCATGGGAACTTGACGCGGCTACATCGGCCATTGCCAGTGTCTTCTGTACGCCCGGCCAACACTCCGTTGGCGCCCCACCTCACTCCCACTATAGTGCACTCCCCACAAGGACCAGGCACCCACATGCCCTATATCGGAATCGGACTCCACGTATTGGCCGCCATCTTCTTCGCGGTGCACGCCATCCGCTCAGGCCAGAGCCTCTACTGGCTCATCCTGCTCTTCTCGTTCCCGCTTCTCGGCAGCGTCGTTTACTTCCTGGCGATCTACTTCCCGGAAGTTCGCCATTCGCGCGGCGCCCGCCAGGCCATCCGCTCCGCCAAGCAACTCGTGAACCCCGGCCAGGATCTGCGCAACGCACGCTCCGAGCTGGCACGCACGCCCACCGTGCAGAACCGTGTCCGTCTGGGCATGGCGCTGCTGGATGCCGGCCAGACAGAGGAAGCCAGAACCTTGCTCGAGCAGGCAGCCAGCTCGCCACTGGGCGACGATCCGTACATCATGACCGGCCTGGCTCGCGCGCGCCTCGACTCCGGGCATGCCGCGCTCGCTGCTGAAACACTGGACGGTCTGTTCGCCCGCTACCCGGATGCTCGCCGCAAACCGGAACAGACCCTGCTGTATGCGCAGGCACTGGCCGCGACCCAGGCACCGGAAACCCGCGCCGCATTCGAACGTGCGGTGGAATGCGGAAATGACGCGGCCGCTCGCTGCTTGTTTGCCGAATGGCTGATGGCACAGCCGCAGCCCGCCGACCGTGAGCAGGCCCGCAGCCTGTTCGCCAGCATCATCGACGATGCCCAGCACTGGTCCCGGCTGCCGTGGATCCCAACACCCTCATCGCGCTGCTGCACAGTATCGACTCGGGCGTGGCCGCCAACGGCCAGTCCTGGCCAGAGCAGCATCAGCTGCGTGGCCGACAGATGGCACTGGCTGATGCCGACTGCTCGCTGACCGGCCTGCGTGTGGTGCTGGAAGTGCTGCTGGCCGCAGAACGCTCCCGCCAGAACGGTGAGCCGGAGCAGTACGTCGGCGACCGGGTGATGGAAGGGCTGAACATGGCCGGCATGGGGCTCGTAGCCCACGCAAGCGAACGGCTGCAGCCTGCAGACTGACGGATTGCCTTGGTGGAGCCCGAGGAGTACAAGTCCGGCAAAGTGTCTTCCAGGCCCGGCCGGCAGAACCAGTGCCA
Source organism: Stenotrophomonas sp. PA-6-5C (assembly GCF_021605635.1). Classification (NCBI taxonomy): domain Bacteria; kingdom Pseudomonadati; phylum Pseudomonadota; class Gammaproteobacteria; order Lysobacterales; family Lysobacteraceae; genus Stenotrophomonas; species Stenotrophomonas sp. PA-6-5C. The sequence continues at coordinate 61,378 of NZ_WKEE01000025.1, read as the reverse complement.
GAGCCTCGCCCCCTGGTGGTAACCGCTGCCCCTGCTTCACAGGATAAATCAGCGCTACAGGGATGAAGGGAGGGTGAGTTGAAAATACGCGTTCGTGAAGGTGGTCACGGTTGATGCCAGGGAAAGTCAATACCTTCATGTCCGCTGCAACTTGAATTGCTGATGGTGCGGGTGGATTTCTTTCGGGTCGACAATGATTTGTGACATGGAGGCGGGAGATGTCCACGGCATCTGGAAGATTTTCAGTGGGTCTCGCGACTCTCCTTATTTTGATGATTGCCACCTGTACCTTCTCGATCATGCCGGTTGGCGCCAAGGAGGGTCGATCACTTGCGCTTGTCAGGCTCTCGCCTGCGCAGCGGGCGGTCCTTTCAGCCGGGCTGCTCAGGCTGCATGGCCAGCCGATAACTACCAACCCCACTGCATACACCTACTCGCGAGTTTTCAACGTATCCGAGGCCGAGGCAGAATACAGGTCAATGAAATCGATCTCCGCGGCAGCGCTGGAAGCAAGGATTCAGGCCTCTGAGCCGGATACATTTGGCGGCTTGTACATTGAGCATCAGCCAGACTTCAAGATCGTAGTGCTGTTCACGAAGAAGCCGGCAGAGACATTGGCAAAATACACGCAGGATCCTGTGTTTACCGGCCGCGTTTCCGCTCGATCGCTCGAGACGCTCTTGGCGACCCAGGCCGAAGCGGAGGCCCAGCTTCTTGCAAAGAGGGTTGAGTTCGAGTCAGGCCTTGATATCAGACGGTCCATTGTGACCTTTTACGTGAAGGACGAGGCGGCCGCCAGGCGCGCACTCCGGCCACTGCTGGGCGCTGTTGATTTCATGGTGATCAAGCAAGTGAAAGGCTTTACGGTCACTGCCGCGATCTCGGTTTGAAATTACGGGCATCGCAGATCGCATACAGAACTACTTCAGGCCATTCGCGGTTCCGGTTGCATACAGGGGAGTTCCGAAGTTCCCGCCCCCGTCATCCCGCCGCCGCCCTTGACCTGACTGCTGACGAGGGCTCCGCTCGACGCATTGATGCTGGGCCCTTCGCCGGCCAAAGGACCAAAGGCCGCAACGGCGCGTCGACATCCATTGCATGGACGCCCGCAAACGGCCGCCGGTTCATCGCAAGGCCGTTGATCCCCTCACCACGCACCGTCCCGTCATCACCAGTCGGCGCACCGGCAACTCCGGCGTGTGCAGGCGCTCAAGCAACAGCGACATCGCCGCTCGTCCCATCTCTTCGACCGGCTGCTCGATCACGGTGATGCCCGGTTCGACCAGCTCGGTCCAGCGTTCGTTGTCGAAGCCCGCCAACGCCAGCGTTTCCGGAATTGCCAGGCCCGCGCTGCGGGCGGCCTTCAACGCCCCCATGAGCAGCAGGCTGTTGCTGGCCACCAGCGCTTCCGGCCGCGATGGGTCGGCCAGCCACTGTCCGACCGTCGAAATGGCCGCTTCAGCCGTGGGTTCAACCTCGCGGTAATCCGGCTCCAACCCATGTACGCGCATTGCCGCGAGATAGCCGTCACGACGCTCCGCCGCCGTGGTGCTGGTGCTCCCGAAGAGGCCGCCGATGCGGCGATAGCCGCGCTCGACCAGATGCTCGACCAGGCCCGCCATCGCGGCCGGATTGTCGAGGACCACGCTGTCGATCGAGCCGCCGGGCGCAGCGCGGTCCACCAGCACCGTTGGATAGTCCAGTGCGAGTCGCTCCAGCCGCCCCACCGTGGTCCGGGTGGGCGCAAAGATCAACCCGCTGATGCGCTCCTCGTGCATCAACTGCAGATACAGCGCCTCGCGCTCGGGGTCCTCGTCGGTGTTGCAGAGGGTGACGCGTAGACCTTCACGATAGGCGACCTCCTCCACCGCGCGGATCAGCGCAGTGAAGAACGGATTGCGGATGTCCGCCACGATCAGCCCGATGATGCCGGTGTGCCGGGCGCGTAGGCGTCTTGCCTGCAGGTTGGGGTGATAGCCGGTCTGGCGGATCGCCGCCTCCACCCGGCCACGCACGCCCTCGCTGACCGGGCCGCCACCCAGCACCCGCGACACCGTGGATTTGGACACCCCCGCCACGCGCGCGACGTCATTGATGCTGATGCTCATTGGAACCGTTCCCGGAAACTGTTGCTGTTCATGGCCGTATGGCCATTCAGGACAATGCTAACCCCAAAGGACTATTGGCTTTTTGTGCAGTGCACATTGAAATAACGAATGGGAACGTTCCCAATACGCCACAGCACCCCCTTCCTGGAGCCCGCCTTGCAGCCCTTCACCACCCCTGCCCCCGTCAGCCGGGAACTGATCCGCCTGCAGGCGCGGGCGCACGACAAGGCCGACGCCATCGCCCAAGTGGCACAGATGCTGGTCGCCGCCGGCTGCGTTGCGCCGGGCTACGAGGCCAGCATGGGCCGCCGCGAGCAGCTGGCGGATACTTTCCTCGGGCACGGCGTGGCCATTCCGCACGGGCTTGGCGAAGACCGTCACCTGGTGCGCCGCGATGGCATTGCCGTGCTGCAGTTCCCGGAAGGCGTGGAGTGGAATCCGGGCCAGGTCACCCGTCTGGTGGTCGGCATCGCTGCCCAGTCCGATACCCATATCACCCTGCTGCGCCGGCTGACCCGGCTGATCCAGGATGACGCCACGCTGCAGCGCCTGTTCACTACGGCCGATGCGAGCGAGATCGTCAACGCGTTGGCCGGCGATGGTGCGACCACGGCCACCCATGCGCCAGTGACTGACTTGGCCGAGCATTTCGACTGGACCATCGCCTACCCCAACGGGCTGCATGCGCGCCCGGCCACGCGCTGGGCCGAGACCGCGCGCGGCTTCGCTGCCCGCGCCCAGGTACGTGCGGGCGATCAGGCTGCTGATGCCAAAAGTCTGGTCGCGCTGCTGCAACTCGGGTTGCGCCATGGCGACGCGGTCAGCGTGTCTGCCGAAGGCGCCGATGCCCCCGCCCTGTTGGCCGCACTGCGCAAGGTCATGGAGGGGCTGGTGGCCCAGGAAAAGGCCGATGCGGAGCGCGCAGCGCAGCGCAAGGCCACGCCGGTTGCGGGCTGGAATCCGCCCGACGCACAGGCTGCGATCATCGGCATCGGCGCCAGCCCCGGGCTGGCGATCGGCCCGGTGCACGTGCTTGCCAGCACGCATGCCGACGTTGCCGACCGCCCCACCCCGCTCGGCGAAGGCGGCGCGCGCCTGCAGGATGCGCTCAGCCGCACCCGCCAGCAGTTGATTGCGCTGCAGGACGATACCCAGCGCCGGCTCGGCGCCTCGGATGCGGCAATCTTCAACGCGCAGGCCGCGCTGCTCGACGACACCGATCTGATTACCCGCACCTGCCAGCTGATGGTTGAAGGCCATGGTGTCGCGTGGTCTTGGCACCACGCCATCGAGCAGATCGCCTCCGGCCTGGCAGCGCTGGGCAACCCGGTGCTGGCCGGGCGCGCCGCCGATCTGCGTGATGTGGGCCGGCGCGTGCTGGCGCAGCTTGATCCGTCCGCGGCGGGTGGCGGCCTTGCCGACCTGCCTGTGCAACCGTGCATTCTGCTCGCCGCCGACCTGTCGCCGTCCGACACTGCCAACCTCGACATCGGTCGCGTGCTAGGCCTCGCCACCGCACAGGGCGGACCGACTTCGCACACTGCGATCCTCTCGCGCACGCTGGGCCTGCCGGCGTTGGTCGCCGCTGGCGCGGAACTGCTCGCGATCAACACGGGGCAGGAGGCGATCATCGACGGCAGCGGCGGGCGGCTCTATCTGTCTCCCTCCGAAGCCGATCTCGCCTCGGCACGTGCCTGGATCGCCGAACAGCAGCAGATCCGCGAGCGTGAAGCGGCGCAACGTGCGCAGCCGGCACAGACCACCGATGGCCACCGCATCGACATCGGCGCCAACGTCAACCTGCCCGAGCAGGTGCCGCTTGCACTGGAACAGGGTGCGGAGGGCGTCGGCCTGATGCGCACCGAGTTCCTGTTCCTCGAACGTGGCAGTACGCCCAGCGAGGATGAGCAGTACGCCACGTATGTGGCGATGGCCACGGCACTCGACGGCCGCCCGCTGATCGTGCGCGCGCTCGATATCGGTGGCGACAAGCAGGTTGCACACCTGGAGCTGCCGCGCGAGGAAAACCCCTTCCTCGGCGTGCGTGGCGCGCGCCTGCTGCTGCGCCGCCCCGACCTGCTGGAACCGCAGCTGCGTGCGCTGTATCGCGCGGCGAAGGACGGTGCACGCCTGTCCATCATGTTCCCGATGATCACCTCGGCGCCTGAGCTGATCAGTCTGCGCGCCATCTGCGAGCGGTTGCGCACCGAGCTTGATGCGCCGGAAGTGCCGGTCGGCATCATGATCGAAGTACCGGCTGCGGCTGCCCAGAGCGACGTGCTGGCACGCCACGCCGATTTCTTCTCGATCGGCACCAACGACCTGACCCAGTACGTGCTGGCGATCGACCGCCAGAACCCGGAACTCGCTGCCGAGGCCGACAGCCTGCACCCCGCCGTGCTGCGCGCGATCCGCGCCACGGTGGAAGGTGCACGCATGCACGGGCGCTGGGTCGGCGTCTGCGGCGGCCTGGCAGGCGATCCCTTCGGTGCAATGCTGCTGGCCGGCCTGGGTGTGGACGAACTGTCGATGACCCCGAACGACATCCCGGCAGTGAAGGCACGCCTGCGTGGCAACGCGCTGACCGATCTGCAAGCGCTGGCCGACACCGCGCTGGACTGCGAAACCGCCGAGCAGGTGCGTGCCCTCGACGGAGCGCGCGCATGAGCGCCCGCGCCGTCACCGTTACCCTGAACCCGGCGATCGACCAGACCGTGCGATTGGTGCACCTGCAACCGGGCCGCGTGCATCGTGCCCGCAGCTGCCGCGACGACGCCGGCGGCAAAGGCGTCAACGTAGCCGCCTGCCTGGCCGATTGGGGCGTGCCGACCACCGCACTGGGCGTGCTCGGCGATGGCAACGACGGCGTGTTCAGCGCACTGTTCGCTGAGCGCCGCATCGCAGACGGGTGCCTGCGTATTCCGGGCCACACCCGCACCAACATCAAGCTGGTCGAAGACGCCAGCGGCGAGACCACCGACATCAACCTGCCCGGCCTGTCGTTGTGTGACGCCGATCTGGATGCGGTATCCCGCCGACTCGCCCCCCTGCTCCAGCCCGGCCTGCCGGTGGTGCTGTCCGGCAGCCTGCCGGCCGGGCTGCCAGCCGATGCATGGGCGCAACTGCAGGCGCAGGCTGGCGCCGCCGGCGCACACATACTGCTGGACACCAGTGGCGACGCACTTGTCGCCGCGTTGAGCGGCGCACAGGGCGCACTGCCCTACGCGGTCAAGCCCAACCGCCACGAACTGGAGGCCTGGACCGGCACGCCGCTGCCGGATCGCAGCGCTCTGCGGGCCGCTGGTCAGGCCCTGGTCGAACGCGGAGTCGCGCTTGTAGCGATCTCGATGGGCACCGATGGCGCGCTTTTCATTGATCGCAGGGGTGCCCTGGTCGCGCGACCGGCGCGACTGGCCCAGGGCAGCACGGTCGGTGCGGGGGACGCCATGGTCGCCGGCATCGCCGCCGCATTGCTGGAGCCCTCCCTTGATCTGGCCGGCGGTGCACGCCTGGCGACGGCGTTCTCGATGAGCCGGCTGGAGAGCGGCGACGCGCGACGGCTGGACCCGGCGCAGGTGCGCGAGTGGACCGGCGATGTACTGATCGAGCGGTTGGATTGAAACCCCTGCAGAGGGAGCTGCGGCTGGCCTCGGGCCACCCCTGCCCCTCCTGCAAGGACGAACCTGAAGAATTCCAGGAGTTCCCATGCAAGCTTCCACCGTAGTCATCGCCGCTGGCGAACGCAGCATCGAGGCGGTTCTCGCCGCCGAAGCGCTGCGCCGCGCCGCCCGTCAGCAAGGGGTTGAACTGGCGATCGAAATCCGCAGCGACCAGGGCGTAACCGGCGCACTGCCCGCCGCGCAGGCCGCCGCGACACAGCTGCTGCTGGTCGGTGATGGCGAGGCAGACGCGTCCCGCTTTGGCAGTGCCCGGATCGTGCGCGCGAGTCTTGGCGAAGTGCTGAACGATCCACTTGCCGCGCTGGCGCTGCTCGCCGCGACATCAGCAACCGCTTCTACTGCAAACGACGGCAAGCGCATCGTCGCCGTCACTTCCTGCCCGACCGGGATTGCCCACACCTTCATGGCGGCCGAAGGACTGCAGCAGGCCGCCAAAGCATTGGGCCACGCGATCCGGGTGGAAACCCAGGGCTCGGTGGGCGCACAGGACGCATTGAGTGACGAAGAAATCGCCGCCGCCGACCTGGTGCTGATCGCTGCCGACCGCGAAGTGGATCTGTCGCGCTTCGCTGGCAAATGCCTGTTCAAGAGCGGTACCAAGCCGGCGATCAACGACGGCCAGAACCTGATCCGCAAGGCGTTGGCCGAGGCCAACGTGCAGGCCGGCGCGGCCGTTGCCGGTCGCACAACCGAAAAGACCAAGGCCACCGGCCCGTACAAGCACCTGATGACCGGCGTGTCCTTCATGCTGCCGTTCGTCACCGCCGGTGGCCTGCTGATCGCACTGGCGTTCGCGCTCGGCGGCATCTACGCCTTTGATGATGCACACAAGGGCACACTGGCCTGGTCGCTGTTCCAGATCGGCGCCAAGTCCGGCTTCATGTTGATGGTGCCGGCACTGGCCGGTTACATCGCCTACTCCATCGCTGACCGTCCCGGCATCGCGCCCGGCATGATCGGTGGACTGGTTGCGGTCAACATGGACGCAGGCTTCATCGGCGGCATCCTGGCCGGCTTCATCGCCGGCTACGGCGTTTACTGGATCAACCGTGCGCTGCGCCTGCCGCGCAGCCTGGAAGGTCTCAAGCCCGTGCTGATCCTGCCGGTGCTGGGCACGCTGTTGGTCGGCCTGTTGATGATGTACGTGATCGGCACGCCGGTCGCCGGGCTGTTGGCCTGGCTGACCGACTGGCTGCGCGGCATGCAGGGCAGCAGCGCGATCCTGCTGGGGCTGCTGCTGGGCGGGATGATGGCGGTGGACATGGGCGGGCCGGTCAACAAGGCGTCCTACGCCTTCTCCACCGCGCTGATCTCCAGCCAGGTCTACACGCCGATGGCGGCGACGATGATCGGTGGCATGACGCCTCCATTGGGCATCGCCCTGGCAACATGGCTGTTCAGCAACCGCTTCACTGCCGAGGAGCGTGGTACGGCCGGTGCAGCCGGCGTGCTCGGCCTCAGCTTCGTTACCGAAGGTGCGATTCCCTACGCGGCGCGCGATCCGCTGCGCACCATCCCGGCACTGATCCTCGGCTCTGCCGTGGCCGGCGCGATCTCGATGGCCGCGGGGGTTGAACTGAAGGTGCCGCACGGAGGTGTGTTCGTGCTGCCGATCCCGAACGCGGTCACCCACCTGGGCATTTACCTGGTGGCGCTGCTGGCCGGTGTCGCGGTCACTGCGGTCGCGCTGGGCGTGCTCAAAAAGCCGGTCACGTCCCCGGCCTGACCCGTCCTCCCAGACCTATCCGCGGCCCCTGCTGCTGCAGGGGCCAGGCGACCTACGCCCTGCACAAGGAGCCCCGCATGACCTGCCCTTCCCGCCGACGCCTGTTGCTGGTCGCCATCCTGCTGGCCCTGCCGTCGCTGGCTACCGCCGCCGACGCAAGCGAAGTCTTCGCCCCCAAACTTGCCTACACCGGTGAAGCTGCCGCCACGCTCGACGGGGGCAAGAGCAGCGGCACGGCCTATGCCGGCCAGTTGATGTTTGGTGCCGACGTGAATCTTGATGCCGCGTTCGGTTGGCGAGGCGCGACCATCAAGGCTTATGGCATCAACCGTCATGGCACCAACCTCGCCAGGAGCAGCACGGGCAACAGCACCTCGGTGCAGGAAATCTACGGTGGCCAGGGCACCCGCCTGGCCAACCTGACCCTCGAGCAGAAACTGCTGAACGATCGATTGGTGCTGGAAGCCGGCCGCAGCGTGGCCAACATCCATTTCCTCGGCTCCGAGCTGTGCCAGTACTTCCAGGGCAATTCGGCCTGCGGCAACCCGACCTACGTGTTCCGTACCAGCAACTTTACCTGGTGGCCGGTATCGAGCTGGATGGCCGATGCCACCGCCTGGGTGATGCCCGATGTCTACGTGCGCGTCGGCGCCTACCAGGTTGATCCGACCCAGGCCGAAGACGGGCAGCACGGCCTGAAGTGGAGTACGAACCAGGCCACGGGCTGGGTCGTGCCCTACACGATCGGTTGGCGCAGCCCGGCTTCGGCACGATTGAAAGCCAAGTATGAAGTCGGCGGCTGGCAGGACAACTCGACCTACCGCGATCCGCTGCGCGATGCCAACGGCAATCCGGCGCTGCTCAGCGGCCAGGCGCCTGCGTCCCGTCACGGCCGCTCCGGCGCGTTCGTGCGCTTCGAACAGCAGGTCAGCAGCGATGGCAACGGCCGTGGGCTGACCGTGTTCGGCGCGGCGCTCAAGGGCACCTCCGGCCAGTTGATCGAAGACCACTTCCTGCAGGCCGGCCTGGTGCAGAAAGGCACGTTCGCCAGCCGACCGCAGGACAGCATCGCCTTTGTTGTCACCCAGCAGAAGTACAGCGACATCGCACTGGAGAACCTGCGCCTTGCCCGTGCCGCGGCCGGCGGCAGCGGCACCCCGTACGACAGCCAGGTGATGATGGAGTTGAGCTATGGCATCCAGCTCACCCCGCAGCTTCGCATCGCGCCGAACCTGCACTACATCGTGCATCCTGACCAGTTCGACGAGCCGGCACGCCAGCGCGACCTGCCCAATGCGCTGATCGCGGGCCTTCGCATCGATTGGAGTCTGTAAAGCGGCGCCACGCCGCACAGATGCCCTCCGTCTTCACGAAGGGCATGAATTCTTCGCGGTAGAACCCGTAGGGCAGACCCGGCGTGGTCTCCCGCGAAGTCGGATCCAGGCGCATCTTCAGTCTACGCTGCAGGATCCACTGCTACTGATGGTTGCTGAATAGTGGTGGATCAGTGCGGATGAGACGCTGGACGCTACACACAGGATGGCTGCGTGACCTGCTGCGTTGACGCGGATGGCGCCGGCTCCGGTTCGGGCTCTTGGATGGAAGCTTCCAGCAGGGCCACGTAGGTATCCAATCGTATGCGCTGACCGATAAGCACCCAGCCCATCAGATAGAAGAACGCCATTCCAAAGATGAGCAGCGCGCCTGCCCAGCCAACATCAAAGACAGCGCCCCAATCGCCCCATTTCCAGCTGCGAAACTGAAGGTAGAGTGCGATAAGCAGTGGAAACGGGCCAAGACGCTGCAGTCCTCCGTACATCAAGCCCATGCGGTCGATCATATTGGTCCGCAGGTTGCTGACGTACTTGAGACGTTGCTCGCGCTGGCCCCTCGGAAAGCTGCGGAGGTCTGTAATCACCGCCCGCCAATGAGTGAACTCGCTGTCCATTTCCCTGGCATGCGACAACCTGGGCTGGATGTACTGGTGAAGCTCTCTCTGTGCCATAAGCACGACACTGAGAACGAAACCTGCGATCTCAACAACCAGACAAACCACGACAAGCACCACCGCGACATTGACAGGCAGCCACCCAGGGGCGAGGCCGATCAGAACACCGACGACGGCTGCGAGCATGCCCACCCAGAACGACCATTTCTCCAATCGGCCCGCCTTCGGGTAGATGCTGTGATCGACCAGTCCCTGCACACGTCCATAAAGCCACTGGAAGGTCAGTTCCTCCCGCGGTTCGGCCTGCGCGGGTGAATCGAATGCGGTTCCTGCCTGCATGTCCATTGCGCCCCCTGTCCCATCGACGTTTGTGTCGGTCAGCGAATCGTAGCCGAGGCGGGTTTCAGATGGCGCCTTGCCGGTCAGCGGCCGGCACCGGCCTCGAATCGCGGGAGTCCGGAATCGGAATTACCGTGACGCGTCACGCGTGAATGGCGTGAACCATCAACCGGGTATGATGCCGGCTTTCTCGCACTTGCCGCGACGCAGCGCGCGTTGCTGTTGGCTACGCGCCGGTGCAGCTGAGACCCCACTTACTCCATGCTCGCTTCCTATTCCCCCCTCATCATCTGGGCGGCCGTGGCCGTTGCCACCGTCGGCCTGCTGTTCCGGCCGTTCCGTATTCCGGAATACGTGTGGGCGCTGGGCGCGGCCGCGCCGCTGCCGCTGCTCGGGGCGGTGTCGCTCGGCACGACCTGGCACGCGGTGGCCGAAGGGCGGGATGTCTACCTGTTCCTGATCGGCATGATGGTGCTGGCCGAGCTGGCGCGGCGCGAGGGCCTGTTCGACTGGCTGGCGCTGTATGCGGTGCGGCATGCCGGCGGTTCGGGGCGGCGCCTGTTCGATCTGGTGTTCCTGGTTGGCACGGTGGTGACGGTGTTCCTGTCCAACGACGCCACGGCGGTGGTGCTGACGCCCGCGGTCTATGCGGCATGCAAGGCGGCCCGCGCCAATCCCCTGCCCTATCTGTTCGTCTGCGCGTTCATCGCCAACGCGGCCAGCTTCGTGCTGCCCATTTCCAACCCGGCCAACCTGGTGGTCTATGGCAGCCACATGCCCTCGCTGCTGCAGTGGCTGGCGCAGTTCACGCTGCCGTCGTTGGCTGCGATTGGTGGCACCTATCTGGTGCTGCGCTGGGTGTATCGCCGCGAGATCGCACAGCCGTTGGCAGCGTCGCCCGAGCATCGCCCGCTTACCGAGGGTGGCCGGCTGAGCGCGCTCGGCGTGCTGTTCACCGGCACCGTGCTGCTGGTGACGTCGGCACTGAATGGTCCGCTGGGCCTGGCCACCTTCTGTGCGGGCGCGCTGAGCGTGGTGGTGTTGGCGATCCGCCAGCGCCATAGCCCGCTACCGCTGTTGCGCCACGTGTCGTGGGGCGTGCTGCCACTGGTGGCCGGCCTGTTCGTGCTGGTTGAAGCCGTGTCGCAGACCGGTGTCATCCAGACGGCGGCCAGCGCCCTGCAGACGCTGGCACAGACCTCGCCGCACCAGGCCGGCTGGTTGGCCGGTGGCGCAGCCGCGCTGCTCAGCAACGTGGCCAACAACCTGCCGGTGGGTCTGGCGGCCGGCTCGCTGGGGCAGATGGCGGAGCTGCCGGCGCAGACGCGCGCGGCGTTGCTGATCGGCGTGGACCTGGGCCCGAACCTGTCGGTGACCGGTTCGCTGGCCACCATGCTGTGGCTGGTGGCGCTGCGTCGCGAAGGCGAGCACGTCAGCGCGCTCGACTTCCTGCGGGTCGGCGCGCTGGTGATGCCGCCCGCGCTGATCGGGGCGTTGCTGCTGCTCTGATCAGGGCGCGGGCGCAGTGCTGGCCTAGAACGCCACCTGCAGGCGGGTGTTGAAGGTGGTGCCTTCGTCCTTTCCCGGCCCGGTGCCGCTGCGGTTGTTCGTCTGCCAGCGGATGGCCTCGAACATCACGCGGCTGAAATCGTTGAGGTACCAGTTCGTGCCCAGCGTCCACGCGTGGCCGGTACCGCCGCTGGGCAGTTCGGCGTAATCCACGTCTTCATAGCGTGCCTTCAGCTCCCAAGCGCCCCTGCCGCCGCGCGTGACCGGGTCCGCCACCTTCACCCGGCCCCAGGTGCCGGCCTTGCCCGAATAGGCTGGCATGGCACCGGTCAGGAACCAGCCGGCCGAGACGGCCCAGGCCTGGTGGTCAAGGTCGTAGCGACCGCTGGCATCGGCGCCACGCAGGTTGCGCGTGCCCCACTCGCCCGTCGCCCAGGCCGGGCCGAAGAAGCCCGCCAGCTCCGCGCCATAGCCGGTGCTGCGCTCGGCGCCCAGCAGCGCGCCCGGGGTGATCTTGACCAGATCGTTGAAATGCCCGGCGATGGCCGAGCTGCGCACCACGCTGCTGGCGCCGGCGGCGATCTCCTCGTGGAAGGCCCATGCGCCCAGATGCACCGTCGCGGTGGAGCTCTCGATGGGGTTCCAGTGCACGCGCGTGGCCCAGGTCTGGCTGTCGTTGTCGGTGCCGGCGTTGTTGAGGTCATTGCCCGCCACCGAAAGGCTGGCGTGCCAGCCCTTGCCGTACACGCGCTCGGTAAGGCCGACACCGAACAGCCCGCGCTGCGGCAGCATCAAGGTGCCCACCACGTTGCGGTCCTGGAAGGGCGTGTTGGAGGTGCTGCTGGAGCCGTCGATGCCGCGATCGTTCAGGCGGTTGCCGACGGTGAGGTCTGCAGGCAGGCCGAACAGGCGGTGATCGACGGTGGCATAGACCGATTTCCAGGCCACGTCGTTGTCGGCGAAATCGCCTTCCACGGCCCAGCCGAGAATGCCGTAACGTCCTTCGGCGCCCAGGCGCACCGAACGGATTTCGGTGCCGGAGAGGTTGCGGTCGTTCACCGCGGAGCCGTCGGTGCTGGAGGCATCAACAAACAGGCGCCCGCGCGGCCGGAAGGTGACGTTGCCGTCGGCGCTGCTGAACTCCGGCGCGCCCTTCGACCAGGACACCTTGGGCTGTTTCGACTGGCCCGATTCCAGCGCGGCAACCCGGGTTTCCAGCGCGGGCGCGGGCGTTGCCGATGGTGAGGCTGCAGTGCCCTGCCCGCCCTCGACAGCGCGCAGGCGCGCCTCCAGCTGCTGGATCTGCACGGACTGTTGCTGCACCAGTTGCGAGAGCTGGGCTTGGCTCAGTGGTGCAGGCGGTGATGACGTGGACTGGGCGCCGGCATGGCCAGTGGCCAACAGCAGGCCAAGCGCGACCGACAGCGCTGCCGGCGGCAGCACGGTGGAATGGTTCATGGTCTCTCTCTCTCCGGCCAGCCGGCCCCCTGGCCTGGCGCTGGCCTGTTGCGGTGGTGCGGGGGAAGATCGGGGAAGGAAGGAGGCGCGCGCCGCCGGATCAGCCCGGCGGCGCGGCAAGCGGGCTCAAGCGGCCGCGCTCAGCTGGTGGCCTGCGTCTGCGCGTTCGGGCGCCAGGTGATCAGTTTGTTCTCGACCACATCCAGCATGGCGTCGATGACCAGCACGAAAGCGGCCAGGATGATGATGCCGGCGAACACGCCCACGGCATTGAAGTTGCCTTCGGCCTGGGCGATCAGGTAGCCCAGCCCTGCCGAGGCACCGAGGTACTCGCCGATGATCGCGCCGACCACGGCGAAACCGACCGAGGTGCGCAGCGAGGACAGGATCCAGCTGGCCGCCGCCGGGAAGTACACGTGACGCAGCAGGTCGCTGCGGCCTGCACCGAGGATGCGGGCGTTGGCCAGCACCACCGGGTTCACTTCGCGCACGCCCTGCATGGCGTTGAAGAAGGTGGTGAAGAACACCAGCGTGACCGCCAGCGCCACCTTCGACCACAGCCCCAAGCCCAGCCACAACACGAAGATCGGCGCCAGCACCACGCGCGGAATCGCGTTGAAGCCCTTGATGAAGGGGTCCAGGATGCGTGCCGAACGACGGCTCAGGCCGAGCCAAACGCCGCCTGCCACGCCCAGCCCGGTGCCGATGATGTAGCCCAGCGCGGTTTCGGTCAGGGTGATGTAGACGTGCTGGTAGAACGAGGTATCGGACAGCCAGGTCCAGGCCTGCTGCACGATCGCCGTTGGCGAGGGGAAGAAGAACGGATCGATCACGTCCAGCGCGATGCCGCCCTCCCAGCCGCCGAACACAGCGACCACCAGAGCCAGCTGGATGAATTTGTCAGTCTTGGCGTGCATAGCTCTTCTCCACTTCGCCGCGCAGGCAGGCCCAGATGTCGCGGTACAGGTCGGTGAATCGTTCGTCCAGCTTGATTTCGGCCACGTTGCGCGGCCGCTCCAGGTTCACGTCGAAGCTGCGCACGACGCGGCTTGCCGGGCCGGAGGACAGCACCACCACGCGGTCACCCAGCGCGATCGCCTCTTCCAGGTCGTGGGTGATGAGGATCACCGAGCGGCGATCCTCCTGCCACAGCCGCAGCAGTTCGTTCTGCATCAGGTGGCGGGTGTGGATGTCCAGCGCCGAGAACGGCTCGTCCATCAGGATCACCTTCGGCTCGACGATCAACGCCTGCGCCATCTGCACGCGCTTGCGCTGGCCGCCGGACAGCTGGTGCGGGTAGCGGTGCTCGAAGCCCGTCAGGCCGACCTTGGCCAGCCAGGCATTGGCCTTGGCCTTGCGCTCGGCTTCAGGCACGCCACGGAAGCGCAGACCCAGTTCGACGTTCTGGTAGGCGGTCTTCCATGGCAGCAGTGCATCCTGCTGGAACAGATAGCCGACCGATTCCTGCACGCCGCTGACCTTGTGGCCATCGATGGCGACATCGCCGGACGACGGCGTCAGCAGACCCGCCACGGAATTGAGGATGGTGCTCTTGCCGCAGCCGGTGGGGCCGACGATGGCAAGGAACTCGCCGTCGCCCACCTGGATGTCGACATCGCGCACCGCGGTGAATTCGCCGAAGGACATGGTCACCTTGTTGATGGCGACCATGGTCTGTGCAGGCTCCAGCTGCGGCGCGCCGTTGAGCTGGCGCACGGTGGCATTGAGGGCCATGGGGTTACCTCCGCTTAACGTTGGGCTGCCGGCGCCGCAGCGTGGGCACGCTCGACGAAGGCATTGGTGTAGGTCCTGGACAGATCGATGTTGGCCTTGGCCACGTCCGTGTTGAATTCGCGCAGCACCTTCAGCGGTGTTTCCAGATCGGCCGCGGTGAAGTGGCCATCGGTGGTGAAGATCGCGCGGGCGTTCTCCACGGCGCGTGCATAGGTGGCGCGGTCGCCGGAGACATAGCTGTCAGGCAGGGCCGCGACGATATCCTCGGCGCTGTTGTCGGCGATGAACTTCAGCGCCATCTGCTCGGCACGGGCGATCTTTTCGGCCGCTTCCGGGCGCTTGTCCAGGAAGCTCTGGTTGGCGTACATCACCGAGGTCGGGTACAGGCCGCCATAGACCTGGCGTGCGCCTTCATCACTGCGTGCGTCGAGGATGATCTTGCCGACCTTGCGTTCGGTGATCAGGGTGGCGGCGGGGTCGTAGTTCACCAGCAGGTCGATCTTGCCCTGCTCCAGCGCGGCGACTGCGGCGGCACCGGACCCCACGCCGATCAGCGAGATGCTGTCGACCGGGATGTCATGCTGGGCCAGGAAATGCCGCACGAAGAAGTCCGACGAGGAGCCCGGTGCGGTGATGCCGACCTTCTGGCCCTTGATGGTCTGCGGGCGCGCCGGATCGAACGTGGCGTCTTCGCGGCCGGCCATCACCAGGCCGGAATTACGCGAGAGCAGCACGAAGGCGACCACGTCCTTGCCCTTGGCCTGCATCTGGATGGTGTGGTCGTAGAAGCCGACGGCCACGTCGGTGGAGTTGGCAACCAGCGCCTGCAGCACCTTGGAGCCACCCTGGGCGAAGTTCTCGGTCTTCACGTCCAGGCCGACGTCCTTGAAATAGCCCTTGGCGTCGGCGATGAAGAACGGCAGGTTGTTGAGGTTGTAGGAACCGACGCTGATGCGCACCGGGGCATTGTCGCCGCCGCGCGCGCCGCCACCGGCGGCAGTGGCGTCCGGCTTGCTGCATCCGGCCGCGGCCAGGCCGACCGCGCACAGCGCGGCCATGAAGAACTGCTTGTACATCATCCCTCCCAGGAGTGAAGCATCTACGTTGTGGTGGCGGGCAAGCACCGCTGTGCCGGCCCGACCGGTTTCAGATCATGCCGCTGACGTCCATTGGCGGGCTTGATTGGCACTTGCCCTGGCGGGCGCGGGCGACGTGGCGAACACGCGACCTTCAAACAGACGACGTGCGGTGCGCACCACGCTGGCGACCACCGGCGCATCGTCCGAGCTGCGACTGAGGCCCACCTCCAGGGCCCCACTCGGATGTTCGAGGGTAATGCTGCCGGGCAGCGGCAGGCACCCGACCAAAGTGTGGGCCAGCGTGCCCGGGGTGACGGCGGCGGTCGCGATGCCCACCGCACCGGTGATGGCCAGCGCGGTGTGGCACTGGTGCGGCATGAAATAGCGCACCTGCAGCTGCCCGCCGTGTTGTGGTGCGGACAGCAGCACCGGCTTGGGAATGACCTTGTTGCCGGCGTCGGCGATGCCCATGCGGGCGCCGGCCTCGATGCGCAGTGCCTCCAGCCGCGCCATGAACGCTGCATCCGCGTTCAGTTCTGCAGGTGAGGCATCGCCGCGTACGCCCAGGTCTTCGGCCTGCACCAGCATCAGCGGCATCGCGCAGTCGACCAGGCTGACCGGCACGCCGTCGATGGTTTCCCGGGCATGGCCGCTGGGCAGCAGCTTGCCGGTGCGTGCGCCGGCCGCGTCCAGGAAGGACAGCCGCACCGGCGAGGCCGAACCCGGTGCGCCGGCAATGCGCGTATCACCCCGGTAGACCACGTTGCCGCCCGGGGTTTCCACCGTGGCGATGATCAGCTTGCCGGTGTTGACGTTGTGCACGCGCACTTCGGTCTGCGGGTCCTGTGCCTGTACCAGCCCGCGCTCGATCGCATACGGGCCCACGGCCGCCAGCATGTTGCCGCAGTTGGGCGAGGTATCGACCACCTGCTGCTCCACCCGCACCTGGGCGAACAGATAGTCCACGTCGGCATCGGGGCGGCTGGAGCGGTCGATGATGGCCACTTTGCTGGTCAGTGCGTTGCCGCCGCCGATGCCGTCGATCTGCAGCGGGTGGCCCGAACCCATCACCTCCAGCAGCAGGCGGTCACGCTCGGCGGGATCGGCCGGCAGATCGCTGGCCAGGAAGAACGGGCCCTTGGAGGTACCGCCGCGCATGAGCACGCAGGGAATGCTGAGCAGATCGTTGGACATACGTGTGATAGATTGATGCGTATAGGGGATGAATGACCCCTCTGTGATTCGATACTGGCATGACCCTAATTGATCTGTGAATTGCTGATTTTTGGATGATTGATACCTAATGAGCATCAATTGCGAAATTCTGGATCTGCGCGCGTTCCTGCTGGTGTCGGAGACCCGCAGCTTCCATCGCGCTGCCGAGATCCTGCATGTCTCCCAGCCGGCGTTGAGCCGACGCATCCAGAAGCTTGAGCAGGCAGTGGGCTCGCCGCTGCTGGAGCGCACCACGCGCAGCGTCAGCACCACGGCCGTGGGCGAGAACCTGCTGCCGCTGGTGCGGCGCATGCTGGAAGAGTTCGATGGATCGCTGTTCTCACTGCGCGGCCGCGAAGACACCCGCGGCGCTACCGTGACCATCGCCTGCCTGCCCACGGCGGCGTTCTACTTCCTGCCCAGCGTGATGGCGCGCTTCCACGAGGCGCATCCGAACGTGCGCTTCCGCATCCTGGATATCCCGGCCACCGAAGGCCTGCAGGCGGTGGAGCGCGGCGAAGTCGAGTTCGGCATCAACTTCATGGGCGCCAACGACCCCAATCTCGATTTCGACGTGCTGGCCGAGGATCCGTTCGTGCTGGCGTGCCGGCGCGATCATCCGCTGGCCCGCAAGCGCACGGTGGAATGGGCCGATCTGGCCGAGCACCAGCTGATCACCGTGCATCGCACCAGTGGCAATCGCACGCTGCTGGACGGCGCATTGGCGCGCGAGAACCTCAAGCTGAGCTGGCACTACGAAGTGACCCACCTGTCCACGTCACTGGGCATGGTCGAGGCCGGCATCGGGGTATCGGTGCTGCCGAAAATGGCGACCCCCGACGGCGATCATCCGACGTTGGTGACGCGTTCGATCGGCAATCCGGTGGTGTCGCGCACCATCGGGATCGTGCGCCGTCGCGGTGCCCTGCTTTCGCCCACCGCAGAGCGGTTCCTGCAGATGCTGATGAGCCAGTGGCGCGCGCAGACCTGAGCGCGGCTTAGTCCGCAGGGCGCGTTCCCGCTGTGGCTGTGGTGCCGCCAGCAACGGCGCTGCTGGCCAGCAGCTGCTCGGCCAGGCCGCGGTAGATCGGCGTCCGGCAGACCATGCCGGACACGCCCCGGGCAATCAGCACGGTGGCCAGGATCGGCAGCAGCAGATCGCCGCTGTCGGTCAGCTCCAGCGAGATCACTGCCGATGTCAGCGGCGCCTGGGTCACGCCGGTCAGGTAGGCGCACATGCCCAGCAGCACGAATGCCTTCGGGTCCACCGCCGGCATCAGCACCGCCAGGTTGTGCCCCAGCCCTGCCCCCACCGCGAGCGCTGGCGAGAACAATCCGCCGGGGATGCCCGCCACGTAGGACGCCAGGTTGGCGAGCAGCTTCATCAGGCCGAACTCGTGACCGACGATTGCCTGGCCCTGCACCAGACTGCGCGCCTGCTCGTAGCCGGTACCGAACGCGCCGTCGCCGAAGAGCAGCGCCAGCACCACCACGACCAAGCCACAGGCCGCAGCCAGTACCACCGGATGGTCCCGCTTGAGCCGGCCCAGCCAGCGCGGATGACCGGACATGGTCAGCAGTACGACCCGCGCGAACAGTCCGCCCAGCAGACCGGCGATTACGCCGCACAGCACAATGGCACCCCACGCCTGGCCCAGGGGCAGCAGCGCCGAGACGTGGCCGAAGTAGGTGTAGTTGCCCAGCAGGCCGAGGGACACCACGCCGCCCACGATGACGGCCGTGAGCAGGGTGCCCGAGAAGCGGTGCTCGAACCGCCCGCTCAACTCTTCAATGGCGAACACGATGCCTGCCAATGGGGTATTGAAGGCCGCGGCGATGCCGGCCGCACCACCTGCCAGCAGGAAATGCGACAGCTCGCGGGGATCCTTGAACCCGAACCAGCGCCCGAACAGGTACATCAGGCTGGCGCCCACGTGCACGGTAGGGCCTTCGCGGCCAACCGACGCGCCGCCAAGCAGGGACAGCGAGGTCAGCAGCAGTTTGCCCGCCGAAACCGCAGGCGAGAGGTTGACCTGCCGGAATTCCGGGTCCGGCTGTTCCAGCGATGCGATGACCTGCGGAATACCGCTGCCACGGGTTGGCCTCAACGCACCGGCGGTCAGCCAGGCCAGCAGCGCGAAAATGCCCGGCGTGAGCAGCAACGCCCACCACGGGGAATGGGCAATGACGCGCTGGAAGACATGGAAGGCAGCATCGCTGGCCTTGGCGAACACGATGGCTACCAGTGCCACGGCCACCGCGCCGCTCCACAATGCCGCGCGCCGGCGCCATCCTTCGGTCAGCACCATCGCTGACAGGCGTGCGCGGAGAGGTTGAAGATCGAACATCGGTTGATTCTGTGAGCGCCGCTGGGCCCAGGGAAGTGGCGAGTGTGGCGGTTGGCGCTGCGGTATCCGGTGAAATGGGCGTCCACCTGCCCTGCCAGCGCCCCCGCCGGGTGCACATCACTCGGCGCAGCTTGCGGTGTTCTTGC
This sequence comes from Stenotrophomonas sp. PA-6-5C, assembly GCF_021605635.1. Taxonomy (NCBI): domain Bacteria; kingdom Pseudomonadati; phylum Pseudomonadota; class Gammaproteobacteria; order Lysobacterales; family Lysobacteraceae; genus Stenotrophomonas; species Stenotrophomonas sp. PA-6-5C. Next base: position 42,088 of record NZ_WKEE01000025.1, on the reverse strand, counting down.
CGTGCCGTTTTGCGTGATAGAGCGCCTTGTCCGCCTTCGCCAGCCAGTCCTCTGCGGTGCCTGTGCCAGCGGCGATGCCGATGCTGACGCTGACGCTGAAGTCGATGTCGGCGGCCTCGGCCGTGCCCGGTTCCTGCAGATGCTGCCTGATCTGCTCGGCCACCTTCATGGCCTCGGCTGCTGTGCGCTGACCCAGCAGGGCGGCGAACTCATCGCCGCCCAAGCGCGCCGGCATGTCGCCCGGCTGGGCCAGCTGGCGCAGCACTGCCGCGATGCGGCGAAGCACCTCATCGCCCGCGCGATGGCCGTGCGAATCATTGATCTGCTTGAAATCATCTACATCGAGCATCAGCAGGCACGCGCCCGCGCCCTGGTGCGGCCCCTTCTCCAGCACCTGCTGGGCGCGCTGGATCAGGAAGCCGCGGTTGGCCAGTTCGACCAATGGATCCATCCGGCTCAGCCGCTGCAGCTGGCGATTCTGTGATTTCACCCGCCGCGCCAGTCGCCAGCTCAGCACGCTCAGACCGATGCCATAGACGAACAGGAAAGGCAGGCTGAGGACAATCGTGCGCTGCGAGGTGACCGGCTGAAACGGCAAGCCCAGGGCGAGCCAGGCGATCACGAATCCGGCCACCAATGCCAGGGTCGCCCGCGTTGCCAGGCGGATACCGCCGGCGGCGATCTTGTCGGCCACCAGCAGCGCGGCAAACAACGCACTCGGCACGGTACTGAGGGCCATGAAGGCGATCCACGCGCCTCCGAGCAGGGAGTCGACGATCATGCAGCGGAACTGTACCGCGGCCGGCGCGCGCGCGCGGCGTGTCAGCACCAGCGCCACTGCAGGCCATGCGACGGCATTGAGCAGCAGCAGTACCCACGCCGACGCATCCGCCTGACGCTCCAGGATGATCGAGGCAATCGGAAGCGCCCCCAACCCATTTCCCACGAACCGCATCCAGCCGATGCGCCGTGCAGCGCCGACGCCCTCGACCGCGACTTCCGTTGAATCAGTGAAGAACGGCATTGCCGGCTCTCCCGATCATCTCCCCTGCCATGCGCCCAGACATCCGTTTGCCTGCGAGTCTGGCATCTGCACGTCAACAACAGGTCAATGGCCGGTGCTTGCCACCGGTGTCGATCTCCCAGCGCAACTCGAAGTGCAGTTCCAGTTGCTGTCCCGGCTGCAACCGGGTGGGCGCCAACGTGAACCCATCCGGCGGGCCGGTCTGTGGCTCCACGCAGGTGGCGTGCGCGGCGCCGTCATAGACCACCCAGTGATCGGTGTCGGCGCGCAGTCGCAGCCGCTGGCCGGCGGAAACCAGCGTGACCTCGCGATGGTTGATGAAGCAGTCGTCCCAAGGGCCTTGCGCCGGATCGACGCAGGGCAGGACGGCGATGCCCTCTCCGTCGCGGGGGTACATCGCGGCTGGCGCGAACAGCAACCGGTCCGGCTTGCGGAACCACGGGTGCCAGCCGAGCACGGCCGGCATCGGCGTGTCGCCTGCCTGTACGGCCAGGCGCAGTTGCAGGCAGTCAGGCTGCACGTGGATGTGCTGCGATGCCCTGCCCCCGAAGGGCCAATAGCCATCCTCGGGAAGGTCCAACGACAGCGATGCGCCGTCCGATTCAAGGCGGTCGATGCGCCAGGGCCGTGAGAAGCCAACGCCATGGATGGCGTGCACTCCAAAGTTGACCGGCAGCTGATAGGGCCTGCCGTCGAAGCTGAAGCGTCCCTGCCGGATGCGCCCGGCCCAGGGGACCATTGGATAGCACCCCCAGCCGATGGCGGCCGCCTCCTGCTGTTCGCCGATCAGCCATTCCACACCGTCGAAACGGATCCGCGCGATGCGTCCACCCGCCTCCGGTGCCACTGCCACTTCCAGCCTGCCTGCCCGCAACCAATGCAGTAGACCGGCAGGCATCGCGGCCTGCGCATCATCCTGCGGAGATGTCTCAGGCGCCATAGGGATCGATGGTCCGGATGCTGCCGTCTGCTTCCATGTGCAGCGGCGTGCACTTGACCGAACGCAGGTGGGTGACCCCGCCCGACAACAGTGCGTCGTGGTAGAACAGGTACCACTGCCCCCGGAACGCACAGATGGAGTGATGGGTGGTCCAGCCCACCACGGGCGTGAGGATCACGCCACGATAGGTGTACGGCCCGTATGGACTGTCGCTGGTGGCATAGCACAGCAGGTGCGTATCGCCGGTGGAGTACGACAGGTAATACCGGCCCTGGTATCTGTGCAGCCAGGGCCCCTCGAAGAAACGGCGTGCGTGATCATCGGCGCGCAGTGGCTGTCCGTGCCCGTCCAGGATGACGATCTCGCGCGTGGCTTCGGCCAACCGGGTCATGCTCGCGTCCAGTCGCGCGATACGCGGGCCCAGTGCCGGCGCGTCGCCGGCAGGTTCTTCATGCGCCGGGTCGTAGCGGTTGTCCCGGTACTTCTGCAGCTGGCCACCCCAGATGCCACCGAAACAGAGGTAGTGCGTGCCGTCGTCGTCCTCGAACACGGCCGGGTCGATCGAGTACGCGCCCTCGATGGGCTCGGGCTCGGCAGTGAACGGGCCCTCCGGCCGATCCGCCGCCGCAACGCCGATGCGGAACATGCCGTCGGCATCCTTGGCCGGGAAGTACAGGTAGTAGCGGCCATCGCGGCAGGCGGCGTCCGGCGCCCACATCTGCCGGCTGGCCCATGGCACGTCGCGCACATGCAGCGCCACGCCGCAGTCGCTGGCCTCGCTGTCGGGCGTGTCCATCCGCAGCACATGGTAGTCCTGCATGCCGAAGTGCCCGCCCTCATCGTCGAAGGGCGCGCCGCTGTCGATGTCGTGCGACGGATAGATGTACAGCAGCCCCTCGAATACGTGCGCAGAAGGGTCGGCGGTGTAGATGTGCGTTACCAGTGGTTGCGAGATGGCGTGTGCTGCCAGCTGATCCAGGTTGCTGCCCTGTCGCCGCGACTGCAGCTCCTGCTCGATGCGGGTTTCCATGCGCTTGTTGATCTCGTAGAGGAAAAGCAGCGCTATCGCGGCCAGGAACGGAATGGCGCAGTAGACGCTTACCGTCAGGCGGATGCCGTCCACCACGGCCTGCGGCTGCTGCGGGGCGCCTGCCTGGTAGCCATGATGGGCGAGGATGGCGGCGACCAGCGCACCACCGATGCTGAGCCCGATCTTCAGGCCACACAGCATTGCCGAGAAGACGATCGCGGTGGCACGGCGGTGGTTCTTCCACTCGGAATAGTCGGCGACGTCGGCGATCATCGCCCACAGCAGCGGGATGGTGATGCCGTAGCAGAACCCGTGCAGCATGAAGGCAGCGAAAGCCACGGCAACCGCCGTGGGCGGAAAGAAATAGAACGCCAGCAGGAACACGGTGGAGACCAGCAGTGCACCACCAAAGACATCACGCTTGCCGAACCGGTCGGCCAGGCGGCGCGATACGCCGATGCCCAGGATCATGCAGACGATGCCGCAGGCGTTGAACAGGCTGAACGCTGACGTTGCCGGGTCCTTCGGCCAGGCGAACCCGGACAGGCCCATGCCGTTGAGCGCCGCGTTGACGGCAGCGATGAAGCGGTTGAACCCGGAGCTGTCGAGAAAACCCGCCAGGGCGGCTTCGCTCATGTAGTACTGGAAGTAGTAGACGTAGGTGCCGCCCTTCAGGGACAGGTTGATGAAAACCAGGATGGTGAGGGCCAGCATCACCTTCCAAGGACGGTTGCGCAGCAGATCGGACAGGTCCTGCAGCACGCCGGCGGTCTGTTCCTTCGCCGGTACGATGCGCTCGCGCGTGGTGGCGAAGGTGATCAGGAAGAACACCGTTCCCACTGCCGCGAACACGGTCATGACCCGCTCGAAGCCCAGCACGCGGTCGCCGTCGCCGAGGATCAACACCAGCGGCAACAGCAGCACCTGGATGATGAACTGCGCGACCATCACCGCCACGAAGCGGTAGGCCGACAGGCTGTTGCGCTGGGCCATGCTGCCGGTGAGCACGCCGCTGAGCGCCGAATACGGCAGGTTGTTGGCCGCATACACGAGCATCAGCAGGCCGTAGGTGGTCACGGCGTAGATGATCTTGCCGCGCGGCGCCAGGTCGGGGGTGCTGAAAGCAAGCAGCGACAGCGCCCCGAATGGAAGTGCGGTCCACAGGATCCACGGCCGGAACTTGCCCCACCGGCTGGCCGTCCGGTCGGCGGCAATGCCGATCAACGGAGTGAACACGAACGCCCCGAGCACACCGATCACGAAGATGATCGTTGCGGCCGTGGCCGGCGGCAGCCGGAATACATCGGTGTAGAAGAACGCGAGATACGTGATCAGCGTCTGGAAGATCAGGTTCGCCGCGAGGTCGCCCAGGCTGTAGCCGAGCTTCTCCCGGATGGACAGCGTGTGCCCGGTGCTTTCCATGGGGCGTGCATCAGTCACGATTGGCCTCCACGCGGAACCCGCCCTTCGCACGGATGTCGGCGCTGGAGCTTCCCACCCTCACTTCATACGCACCCGCCGGCACCGCATAGCCGCCGCGCGCTTCGTCATACTGGCGCAGGTCCTGCTGTGCCTGCAGATCGAACGCTACGGTGCGCCGCTCGCCGGCGGCCAGGTGGACGCGCTGGAAGCCGCGCAATGTCTGGCGTGCATCGCCGGGGCCCGCCTCCAGCCGTCGTACATACAACTGCACCACTTCGTCGCCGGCACGCTTGCCGGTGTTGGCTATCTCGACCTGCACCTTGAGCTTGCCGTCGTGGGCGATGCGCGCCGAATCAAGCTGCAGCCTTCCGTAGTCGAACCGGGTATAGGACAGCCCGTGGCCGAACGGATACAGCGGCGTGCCGCGGAAGTAGCGGTAGGTACGGCCTTCCATCGTGTAGTCGTCGAACGCGGGCAATGTGTCATCCGCCCTGTAGAAGGTCACCGGCAGGCGCCCGCCGGGATTGACTTCGCCGAACAGCGCCTGGCCGACGGCGGTGCCACCGCGCTGGCCGGGATACCAGCTCATCAGGATGGCGGACAGATTCTGCTGCGCCCACTCCACCGCCATCGCCGAGCCACCAGTGAGCACCATCACCACCGGCTTGCCAGTGGCGTGCAGCGCTTCCAGCAGCGTGCGCTGTGGCGCGGGCAGGCGCAGGTCGGTACGGTCCCCGCCGGCGAAGCCCGGGTAGTTGACCTTCATTTCTTCGCCTTCGACGTCGCCGGTGAGGCCGCCCACGAACACCACGACGTCTGCATTGCGGGCGGCCTCCAGCGCCGCTTCGAACGGCGGCTTGGCACCGGGCATGCGCCACCCCAGGCGGACGCCGGCGTCGCGCTCGGCGTCGAAGTACTCAAGCCTGAGGTCATAGGCGCGGCCGGCCTGCAGGTCCAGGTCCACGCCATCGCCGCGCAGGCGATCGCTGTTGGCCCAGTGGTCGAGCACCCGCTTGCCGTCCACGTAGAGGCGGAAACCATCGTCGGCGGCCGCCTCGATCCGGTAGCGCCCCGAGACGGGCGGCAGCAGCTGGCCACTCCAGCGAATGCTGAAACCATCGCTGGGGATGCCCTGCCCCGGCGCGGCTTCACCACGGGCCAGCAGGTTGTCGGTGGGAGAGCCCCGGTCCCAGCGGAATCCGATCTGGGCATCGGTGCGCACCAGCGCCGGCGTGCCGGAAAGATCAGCGGTACGGAAGTACTCGCCACGCAGGCCGCGCTCCGGGGAATCGGCCGAGGGTCGCAGGTAGGTCGCTTCGATCAAGGGCGTGGCGCTGGGATCGTCGCGCCCTTCAACCAGGTCCACGCCGCGTGCGTAGCTCACCTCGATGCCCTTGGCGGCATCGCGGATGCCCTGCAGCAGGGTGACCGGCGCGGCCGGGGTGCCGAAGTAGTTGCCCAGCAGTGCCATGGCGTCATCGGCGGTGGGGCCGATCACGGCGATGCGCTTGAGGTTGCGCGACAGCGGCAGCACGCCATCGTTCTTCAGCAATACCAGCGATTCCTGCGCGGCCTTCAGGGCCAGCGCATCATGCGCCGGTGCCTGGTTCACCGACGCGGGAATCCGCGCCCAGCGCACGCGCTCGGGCGGGTCGAACATGCCCAGCCGCATCCGCGCGGCGAACAGGCGGGTCACCGCATCGTCGATCTCCGCCTCGCTGATCAGGCCCTGCCGCACGGCGGCTGGCAGCCTGGCATATTCCTGGCCGCACTCCAGTTCGGTGCCGTTCCTGACCGCCAACGCGGCTGCTGCTTCGCGGCTGGGAACGATCCGGTGATGCTTCCAGATGTCGACGATGGCCCAGCAGTCGGATACCACATAGCCCTTGAAGCCCCAATCGCGGCGCAGCACATCGCGCAGCAGGAAGCGGCTGGCGCTGGCGGACTCGCCATACACCCGGTTGTAGGCCCCCATCACCGCGTCCACCTGCCCCTCCTTCACCAGCGCCTCGAACGCGGGCAGGTAGGTGTCATACAGGTCGCGCTTGCTGGGGCGGGCATCGAAGTGGTGACGATCAGCTTCGGGGCCGCTGTGCACGGCCAGGTGCTTGGCGGTGGCGTCGAGCTTGCGGTACACCGGGTCGTCACCCTGCAGGCCGTGCACGAAGGCCACGCCCATGCGGGCGGTGAGGTACGGGTCCTCGCCGTAGGTTTCCTGGCCGCGGCCCCATCGCGGGTCTCGGAAGATGTTGATGTTCGGCGACCAGTACGTCAGCCCCTGATAGCGGCCATGCGAGCCTTCGCGGAGGAACTGGTGGTGCTTGGCACGGGCCTCGTCGCTGATGGTGCTGGCAACCTGCCCCATCAGCGGCACATCGAAGGTGGCCGCCAGGCCGATGGCCTGCGGAAACACGGTGGCCTGCCCTGCCCGCGCCACGCCATGCAGGCCCTCGTTCCACCAGTCGTAGGCGGGAACGCCCAGGCGCTCGATTGCGGGCGCGGCGTTCTGCATCTGCGCCGCCTTCTCCTCCAGGGTCATCCGTGCGACCAGGGCGGCGGCGCGGGTTTCAACGCTGGCCGAGGTGTCGAGCCAGGGCGCAGGCCCGGTAGCGTGACCGGTCGTTGCCAGCGCGATGGCAGCGCACAGGGCCAGCGTGCGGAAGAAGGGAGTGCGCGTCATCATTTGCTCCTCAGGGCACGCTCGTCGCGCGCGAATGGTCCCAGCAGGGCGCCGACGAAGCCGCCTGCACGATCCGTACTCAATACCGTTCCGTCCACGTTCCCGACCAGCGACTGCCAGCCACGCCCATCACCGGTGTCGAAGGCGAACGCGTACCTGCCTTCGTCACCGGCGATCTTCAGGCGCAGCGAGCCGGATGCCATCGCCTCACGGGTTGCCAGGGTGCGGGTAGCACCGCTGCCGTCGCGCGCTTCCAGGAAGACCGCCACGTGGTCACCGCCGACGCTGCGGACACCCAGGAAGTACCAGTGCGTCTCGTTCTGGAAAGCTGCCAGGCCAGCGGCCACGCCTGCTGCCGGGCGGGTCATATCGGTACTGGCCTCGAAGCGCAGGTGTTGCTGGCGTCGGCCGAGGAACGCGGGGCTGCGCAGTGTGTCCAGGTTCTCCGCCAGCGGATGCACGGCCAACGCCCCCGGCCGCTCGCGCAGGTCGGCCCACGGCTGCTTGGGGACGCGCACGCGCAGCCAGCCGCTGCCGAGTGTCGGCGTATCGAATTCGTCGCGCTCGGTGAAGTTGCCGGTGGACGGCGCCTGCGACGCCTCGCCCTGCATCCACGAGGGCGCTCTGGCCGCATACGGAATGGCCTGGTTGGCCGGCAGGATCACCGGCCAGCCGTCCTGCCATTGCACCGGCAGCAGATAGGTCTCGCGCCCGGTGTTGTAGTGGCGGATGTCGTAGTTGCGGCTGGCAAGGAACACCGCCCACCAGGAGCCGTCCGGACCCTCCACCAGATCGGCATGCCCGGCATTGGTGATCGGCAGTGGCCTGCCATCTGGCAGGTCGCGCTGGGTGAGAATCGGATTGCCCGCATACGGCACGTAAGGCCCCCACACCCCGCGGCTGCGCAGCACCACCTGCGAGTGCTGCGGGCCGGTGCCGCCTTCCGCGTCGGAGAGGTAGTACCAGCCATCGCGCCTGTAGAGGTGCGGCCCCTCGATCCAGATCGGGTTCCTGGCCGGCTCCACCCCGCCGTCGACCAACACCCTGCGCGGCCCTACCGGGGTGAAACGCTCCAGATCGATCTGCTGCATCCAGATGGCTCGGTGGCCCTCGTAGCGTGGCGGGCCGGGCGGTACATCGTTGTTGAGCAGATACACGGTGCCGTCATTGTCGAAGAACAACGACGGATCGATGCCGTCGATGCCGGGCAGCCAGTGCGGATCGGACCAGGGACCGGCGGGATCGCGCGCGGTCGCGATGAAATTGCCGCCGCTGTCGACGGCCGTGGTGACCACGTAGAACATGCCGTCGTGGTAACTGATGGCCGGTGCGAAGATGCCACGCGACACGCCCAGGCCGTCGAAGTCCAGCTGCGATGGCCGGTCGATCACGTTGCCGATCTGCTTCCAGTGCACCAGGTCCACGCTTTCGAACACCGGGATGCCCGGGAAGTAGGTGAAGCTGGAGTTGACCAGATAGAAGCGCCCGTTTGCGGCGACGACGCTGGGGTCGGCATGGAACCCGGCAAGAATGGGGTTGCGATAGTGTCCGGCCGGCAACGGCGCATCGAATGCCGCGTCGCGACCGCGGTACTCGAACCAGTCGAAGTAGACCGGCGGCGCAGGCGCCGCTGCCCACGCCTGCGGCAGGAATGAAGACAACACGAGCAGTGAGGTCAGCAGCAGGCGCATCAGGGAACCTCCGCAGGAGAAATGGAAAGCTCGAAGGGACCGGCGGGCGCGCCGCTGCTGTCGTGCAGGGTGCACACCGGGCCATCGGCCCAGCAGTAGCGCACGCGGGCGGCGGAAACGGCCTCGGCGCTGCGCAGCACGACGTCGTGACCGTCCAGCACCGCGTCGGCGTAGTGGCAGTGGCGCGCATCGGCGTCGCACAGCTCGAAGCCGATGGGACCGTTCGCGCCGGTCGTGACCAGGGCGCCGGCCACGTCGTCGAACGCGATGCGTACACCGGCCCGCGTGGCCGATGCCTGGCGCGCTATCGGGCCGGACGGCGCTACGCCGCGCTCGCTGTAGACCACATGACGCGCTGCCCGCGCCAGACGCCGGCCCAGCTCCTGCTTGTTCGGCGGGTGGATGTCGTAGGCATCGCCGATGTCGATGGCCACGGCCAGCCCGGTGTGCGGATCTTCCGCAGCGACGAGCCGCTGCGCCTCGCGCACCTGCGCCCAGCCACTTTCAACCGGCGCGACGGGTGGCTGGCCATAGCCGGCCAGTTGCACCAGCAGCAGCGGCGTGTGCGCGCCGAACCGCCTGCGCCAGTCATCGCGCAGGCCGCGCAGCCGTGCCGCATAGGCAGCGCCGTCGCCGGTGTTGGATTCGCCCTGGTACCACAGCATTCCGCGCAGGCCGTAGTTGCCCAGTGGCGAAATCATGCCGTTGTACAGCGTCGACAGTCCTGTAGCGGCATGCCACGGTGCCAGCGGCGGCGTCTGTACACCGGGCGCCACCCGGTACTGCCAGCGCGCATCCAGCGCGATGCGCGTACCGTCATCCAGGCGGATGGCGTGCGCACTTGCGGGCCCTGCAAGCCCACCCTCACCGTAGGTGTCCAGGACATTGATCACCACCGTGTTGGCACCGGCCTTCAGCAACCCGGGCGGCAGCGCATACGTCCGCCGCTCACCCGCACCGTACTGGCTGCCCACGGCGACGCCGTTCACCCAGGTCATGTCCGTCTCGTCGACGGGACCCAGCTCAAGCCAAGCGTGCTTGCCGGCCTGCGCGGCAGCCAGTGTCACCTGGCTGCGGTACCAGACCATGCCGTTGTAGCCGGCCAGCGCTGGCACACCCCAGCGCTCCCACGCCCCGAGCGTGGCGGGTGCGCGTTGCCATCCGCTGCTGTCGGTGCCGGGCTGCCAGGGCGTATCGGCGGCGGCACCTTCGCGTGTTGCCCACCAGTGTTGCCAGTGCTGGCCCCAGCGTGCGTTTGCCGCTGCGGGATCGCGGGCAGACAAGGCGAGCACATCCAGTGCTGGCCCCATGCCGCCCTGCATGCGCAGGGCATCGGTGCTGGTCCAGGCCTCGATGCGCGAGCCGCCCCACGCCGCCTGGATCAAGCCCATGGGGACATCCACCGTCTTCTGCAGTTCGCGCGCAAAGTAGAAGCACGCAGCGGAAAAGTCGCGCACCGTGTCCGGCGCCGCCGTACGCCATGCCACAGACGCCGGAAAATCACTCTGTGGTGAAACCGCCGCCGCCTTCGGTACGGTGAACAGGCGGATTTTCGGTTGCGTGGCGCTGGCGATCTCGCTGTCTGCCTCCAGCGTGCGCCGCACCGGCAGTTCCATGTTCGACTGCCCGGAACACAACCAGACGTCGCCGATCTGCACGTCGTGCACGATCTGGGCGGCGCCCCCCGCACGCACCGACATTGCATGGGGGCCGCCGGCGGCCATGGACGGCAGCGTTGCCTGCCAGCGGCCGTCGGCCGCCGCGTGGGTGCTGACCGTCTGCCCTGCAACGGTCACCGAAACCGTGGCACCCGGCGCGGCCCGGCCCCATACCGGAACCGGCTGCTCACGCTGCAGCACGGCGTGATCCTGGAACAGCGGATGCAGCAGCGCCATCCCTGGTTCCTGCGCCGCTGCACTCGTGGCGCAGCCGCCCATGGCAACCACCAGCATCCAGCCCACCCGCGACGTCGGCTTCATCGCCCATCTCCCGGTGCGGACGGAAACTGCAACGCCTGGTACCAGGCCAGCGGATGCGGCGGCGCGGCTTCGCCTGCGGGCAACGGCCTGCCGCTCACCGACTGGAAGTACGCCACGCTGGCATCGCGCCACCACTGCGCTTCCCGCAGCTGGATACGCAGGAAGGCTGCGACCTGCGCATGCCGTTGTGCATCCACCCTGCCCTGCAGCCCTGCCCAGGTGGCCTGCATCCCCTGCACCTGCCGTACCCCCTGCGAGTAGCGCGCGACCAGCTCGTCCCACAGCGTCCGCCCCGAGACCATGCGGTGGTCCCACGGCACGTGGTGGAACCACAGCAGCAGCGGCTCTGGAACCCGCGCCAGGTCGCCATACTGCTCAGCCACGCCGGGGGAATACTGGGCCACGGCATTGCTGCCGCCTGCGGTGCGGTCGAAGCCAATGCCGCTGTGATCCGCACGGTGGTAGTACACCGACGTCCAGTCCGCGCGTGGGCCGCCATCGACCCACGGACCCGGACCATGGTGGTGTCCCCGCGCCATCAGATGGTGCAGGCCCAGTGGGGTCATGTAGTTCACCGCGGCCTCGCGCGAGGCCATCATCATGCCGACGATGGGCTGCACCACGCCGGGATCGGCCGAGAAGGTCAGCGCCGCCCAGTCCGCCGCGATGTCCCCGGCCGATTGCCGCGGATCCCACGCAAGGCGCCCGAAGGCGTACCAGTTGGCCTGGTCGAAATGCGATCCACTCCAGGTGCGATCGGTGCCGATGTTGGCGACGCCGGCCATGCCGGCCAGGGATCGCGCCACGGTGAAACCTTTGCCGCGTGCGCGGGTGTCGGCCCGCAGCGCTTCCTCGTACAGCGGCCCCAGGTAAACCAGGTGCGTGGCGAAGCCCAGGTATTCCTTGGTGATCTGCACTTCCATCATCAGTGGCGTGCGCGGCATGGCCCCGAACAGCGGGTGGAACGGCTCACGCGGCTGGAAGTCGATGGGCCCGTTCTTCACCTGCAGGACCACGTTCGGGCGAAAGGCGCCGTCCAGGCCGGCAAATTCGCTGTAGGCCTGCGTGGCCCGGTCGGCGGGAACGTCGTGCGCATAGACGAAGGCGCGCCACATCACCACGCCGCCGTGCGGGGCCAGTACATCGGCCAGCAGGTTGGCGCCGTCGGCGTGCGAGCGGCCATAGTCCTGCGGGCCGGGCTGCCCTTCCGAATTGGCTTTCACCAGGAAGCCGCCGAAGTCGGGAATGCGTGCGTAGATCTCGGCGGCCTTGTCCCGCCACCAGCGCTGCACGCCCGGGTCGAGCGGATCGGCGGTGTCGAGCCCGCCGAGCTCGATGGGAGCGCTGAAGCGTGCGCTCAGGTAGACGCGGATGCCGTACGGCCGGAACAGATCCGCCAGTGTTGCCGCTTTGTCGAGATATTCCGGCGCAAGACTCTGTGCGTTTGCATTCACGTTGTTGAGCACGGTGCCGTTGATGCCTACGGACGCATTGGCGCGTGCGTAGTCGGTGTAGCGCGGGTCGCGCCACTCCGGCAGCGTCTGCCAGTCCCACAGTGACTGGCCTGCATAGCCGCGCTCCACATACCCGTCGAGGTTGTCCCAATGGTTGAGCACGCGCAGCCGAAGCCGTGGCGATTGACGCACATCGAGGGCATCGATCCTTGCGCCCGTCTGCAGCAGCCGCAGCAGATGGAACACGCCGTACAGCACGCCGATATCCCGTGGTGCGGCGACCAGCAGCACATCGCGCCCGCCCACCCGTGTGCGCTTGAGCAGGTAGCCTTCCTCGCCCAGTGACTGCAACTGCGCGCGCAACGGTGCGATCAACGCTGACGACTGCGGGGTGCCCAGCACCAGCGCGGGACCGCTGGCCGCCGTACCCGGTGCCTGCGGATCGCTGCCGAGCAGTCCGCCGAGCCCACGCTCCAGCTCATCGCGCGCGGCGCGCTGCGTGACCGTCTGATCAGGGGCCACCACCTGCCCCAGGCGGGTGCGGTAGTCGGCAGCGAGCGTCGGCTCGAGCGGGGCGTAACGCATCCACAGCGCGTAGCCATCCTCTGCGCGTGCGTTGCCCATGCAGGCCAGCAACGCCAGCACGCTGGCGAACATCCAATGACACCGCTCGCCATCGAAACGGAACCGCAGGGTGGCCAGCAAACCTTGTAAGCTCGGCGCGTGCGCTGGATGCAGCAGCGTCACAAAGAAGAACGGGAGCGCGTATTGGACAAGCCGAAGAAATCGGTCCGCCGCAAAACCAGTGGCGTGACGATCGACGAGGTGGCAGCCCTGGCCGGAGTGTCGCCGATGACGGTGTCGCGGGCGATCAACCAGGGCAAGGTGCGCGACGTCACCCGCGAGCGCGTGATGCGCGCAGTGCGTGAACTGGGCTATACGCCCAACCTCGCCGCCAGTTCGTTGGCCGCCGCGCAGCACACGCGTATTGCACTGATCTACACCGACCCCAGCGGTGCCTACCTGCGCGAACTGCTGGTCGGCCTGCTGCGGGTAGCGTCCAACGCTGCCATCCAGCTGGTCATCGACTACTGGGACGAGCCGGGCCCCGCCGCCCAGCGCAAGGCCGCGCGTGCCCTGGCCGGGCGCGTGGACGGCGTCATCCTGCCGCCGCCGCTGTGCGAATCGAAGCCCGTGGTGACCGAGCTGGTCAGGGCCGGTATCCCGGTGGTTGCGATCGCGCCAGGTCACCTTGGCAACGGCGTTTCCTGCGTGCGCATCGACGACTTCCACGCTGGCAGGGAACTGGCCGAACACCTGATCCAGCATGGTCACCGCCGCATCGGCTTCATCTGCGGGCGTACCGATCTCAGCGCGAGCGCGCGACGCTATGACGGATTTGTCAGCGCGCTGCACGACGCCGGGCTGGAGGTCGACCCCGCCCTGGTCGAACAGGGCGACTACACCTACCGCTCGGGGCTCGCCGCTGCTGAAAAGCTGCTGTGCCAGCCCCGGCCGCCCACTGCGATCTTCGCCAGCAACGACGATATGGGCGCGGCGGCAATCTCCGTTGCCCACCGCCGTGGCCTGGAGGTACCCCGCGACCTGTCGGTGGTGGGCTTCGATGACAGCTCGGCGGCCACCACGGTCTGGCCTGAGCTCACCACCATCCATCAGCCGATCGCCTCGATGGCCGATGCGGCCATCGATATCCTGCTGCGCACCATCCGCCGCCGCACAGACGGCGAGCGGGTGCTGATCGACCACGTGGTGCCGCACCAGCTGGTGGTACGCGATTCGGTCGCGCGCCCACCTGGTTCCCGATAGCGCAGAGCGCGGCGTCACGGTCAGGCGCCCGCGCAGCCGATGGTGGTCTCTGCTTCGTTCAGAGCGCCCAGTGCGACACGCGACACCGACAGTGTCATCGCCCCCGCCGTTCCGATCGACCACGGGCGATCCAGCTTGCCGACATCCGCACCAGCGGCCGCCAAGCACTTCAGCGGCACACCCACGCGGGTCCATTGGCCCACCGGCAGCGTTGCCAGCGTCGGCGTGAGCGCAATGCGGGCCGAGCAGCCAGCACCGCAGCCCACTGCCAACCAGGCCTCGCTGCGGGGTGCAGACTCCACCCGCAGCGTGGTCAGCAGCATCAGGTCGCCGTTGCTTTCGCGCTGCAGGTCCAGCGCTGTGTGCGACTGCAGCGTGGCAAGCGCCTCCCCCTTGCCAGACCACGCAAGACGGCGACCGTCCTCCTGCGCCAGATGGTCCACGCCAGTGACCTTGAGCAGATCGCCCTCCAGGGCCTCCGGCACCTTGGTGACCGTGACGCCCTGCCCCGTGCCCTTCTGCAGGCGCAGGGCCATGCCTGAACCGGCTTCGCCGCGCGCGAAGAACACGCCGGTGGCGCCTTCGTTGCCGGTTACCCCAGAAACTTCCGGCAGCGCCGCCAGATCGCCATTGTCGGCGTAGGACAGTCCGAAGCCGAAAGCGAACTGCGGGTCGTAACCCTGCTGCCCCACGTTGTTGGCGTACTGCGTGGCCGTGCGCGGCCAGCTGAAGCTCAACCTGCCCTTGAAATCGTGCTGCACGCTGCCATCAGCCTTGCGCAGCAGAACGTCGGCAACGCCGGCACCTTCCGAGCCGGGCAGCCACGCTGCAACGAACGCATCCGCGGCGTTGATCTCGCGGTTGACCCACAGCGGGCGTCCGCTCAGGAACACGGCCACCACAGGGATGCTGTCGGCCTTCAGCCGTTTGATCAGGGCAAGATCCGCGTCATCCCCCGGCTTGTACGCCAGAGTCGGCAGATCGCCCTGGAACTCGGCATACGGACTCTCGCCGAATACCACCACGGCCACGTCCGGCTTCGTCACGTATTTCCCATCAACCGCAAGCACTGCCTCGCCACCTGCGGCGGACGCCTGTTGGGCGATACCCTCGTAGATCGTGTCCGCGTTGGGGAAGTCCTTGCGCGTGGTGCCGGTTCCCTGCCAGTTCAACGTCCAGCCACCGGCCTGTTTGCCCACGTCGTTGGCACCATCACCGGCGACCAGGATGCGCTGCCGGGGGGACAACGGCAGTACACCGCCCTGATTCTTCAGCATTACCAGTGATTCGCGCACCGCCTGCCGCGCCAGGGCGCGATGTTCCGGTGCACCGATCAGGGCAAATTGCCCGCCGACCGCGCGGGCGGATGGCTTGCCGGCCTCGAACAGGCCCAGTCGCATCTTCACCCGCAGGATCCGGCGCACGGCTTCATCCAGCCGCTGCTGGCTGATGGTGCCGTTCTTTACTGCAGCCAGCGTGGTTTCGTAGAAGCCTTTCCAGCTGTCCGAGGCCATGGCCATGTCCAGCCCTGCATTGATGGTGGCCGGGCAATCGGTGGTCGTGCATCCCTTGACCTGTCCATGTCCGTTCCAGTCACCCACCACGAACCCACCGAAGTGCATGCGGCCCTTCAACGCATCGGTCAGGTACTGCCTGTGACCATGCATTTTTTCGCCGTTGACGCTGTTGAAGGACGCCATGACGGTCTGTGCGCCTGCCGCGATCGCCGGCGGATACCCGGCCGCGTGGATGCGCACCAGGTCTGCTTCGCTGATCCGGGTATCACCCTGGTCCTTACCGTCGGTGGTGCCGCCGTCGCCGAGGAAGTGCTTCACCGAAGCGATCACATGACGACCATCGAGGAACGCGGGCGTACCCACTTTGCCCTGCAGGCCTTCGACCATTGCACCGGCATAGCTGGCCACCACCTCGGGCGATTCGGAATAGCCCTCGTAAGTACGCCCCCAGCGGTCGTCCTGCGGTACCGCCACGGTCGGTGCGAATGCCCACTCCATGCCGGTCGCGCGGGTCTCCAGTGCGGTGACTTCGCCGATCCGACGCAGCAGATCCGGGTTGCGGGCCGCGCCCAGGCCGATGTTGTGCGGGAACAGCGTCGCGCCGATGATGTTGCTCTGCCCGTGCACGGCATCAATGCCGAACAGCACCGGAATCGCTTTGCCACCGGCGGAGGTGTCCATCGACGCTGCGTAGAACGCATCGGCCAGCGCCAGCCATTCGGCCGGCGCGGCATCGTAACGGCCACCGGGATCGGAATTGCCGCCGGCCAGGACCGAGCCCAACCGATAGCGGCGCACGTCGTCGGGCGTGATGCTGGCGATATCGCCCTGCACCAGCTGGCCGACCTTTTCCTCCACCGTCATGGTGGCCATCAGGTCGGTGATGCGCTTCTCCAGCGCGGGGTCCTCGGCCAACGGCCAGGCGACCTGCGGCCACGGATCCGCTGTCGCGGCCGCAGGTCCGGCAACCTTCTCGTCCTTGCCGCAGGCCGTCAGTGCCAGCAGCAGCGTGGTCAGCAGCACGCCAGCATGGGCGCGGCCAACGTGTCGATGGGTCATTGCGTTCATCCTTGCATCTGCTCCAGTTCCTTGCCCTTGGTTTCGTGCACGTACCTGAGCACGAAGAACACCGAAATGACCGCTGCCACCAGGTAGATGCTGTACGTGGCTGCCAGCCCGGTGGCGGCCAGCAGGATGGGGAAGGTCACGGTAACGGCGAAGTTCGCGGTCCACTGCGCCGCACCGGCCACTGCCAGGCCCGAACCGCGGATCTGGTTGGGGAACATTTCGCCCAGCATCACCCACATCACCGGCCCCCACGAGATGTTGAAGAACACGACATAGGCATTGGCCGCCACCAGCGCCAGCGTGCCCATGCCTGCAGGCAGCTGCAGGTGCGTATCGACCAGCGAGCCGCTGGCGAATGCCGCCACCAGCACCGCCAATGACACCGCCATGCCGGCCGAGCCCACCCACAACAACGGCTTGCGCCCGATGCGATCGATCAGCAGCACGGTGACGATGCACGCACCGATGCTGAGCGCACCGGACAGCACGTTGATCAGCAATGCGTCGTTCTCGGAGAAGCCGACGGCCTGCCAGAGCACGGCACCGTAGTAGAAGACCACGTTGATGCCGACCAGCTGCTGGAAGGTGGCCAGGCCGATACCCACCCAGACGATGGAGCGGATCCGGCCGGTGCTCTTGCTGCGCAGGTCAGACAGCCGCGGCCGATGGTGGTCGGTCGACAGCGAAGCGTCGATCTCGGCAAGCTTCGCCTGCGCCTCGGTACCGCCGTACAGCCGCGCAAGCACCTGCAGCGCCTCGTCCTTGCGGCGCTTCACCATCAGGTAGCGTGGGCTTTCCGGAATGGTCAGCAGCAATGCCAGGAACAGCAGCGAAGGCGCGGCCTGCATCCAGAACATCCAGCGCCACGCCGCATAGCCGCCCCACAGCGCCTCGGTGGAGGCACCGGCGGTGGCCGCCAGCAGGTAGTTGGACAGGAACGCGACGGTCAGCCCGCTGATGATGGCGATCTGCTGGACCGTGGCGAGGCGGCCACGGTAGCGTGCCGGTGCCACTTCGGCGATGTAGGCCGGCGAGATCACGCTCGCGGCCCCGACCGCGAAGCCCCCCAACACCCGCGCGGCGACGAACATCACCGAGGACGATGCGGCGCCCGCGCCGATCGCCGACAGCAGGAACAGCACCGCCGAGACGATCAGCACATTACGGCGACCGAGACGGTCGGCCAGGCGGCCGGCACTGAAGGCACCGACGGCACAGCCCAGCAGCATCGAGGCGATCTCGAACCCCTGCATCCACTCGCCGGACCTGAACGCCTGGTGCAGGCCGTCCTGGGTGCCGTTGATCACGCCGCTGTCGAACCCGAACAGGAATCCGCCAATCGTCGCCACCACGCTGATCAGTACGATCAATCGGGTGTTCTCTCCACCGTTCATTGCCTGCTGCATTGCCCTGCCCCTCCCCGGTTCGGTGTCATCGATGCGAGCCATTGGCTCAACGCAGCAGGTATTGGTTGATCAGGTTCTCGTAGCGCTCCTGCTTGCCGCTGATCTGCCGTGGCTCGCCGCCCTTGGCACCCAGCGCAGCCAGCTCTGCGAGGCTGAGCGCGCCGCGCGCGAAGTCCTTGCCGGCACCACTGTCGAAGCTGGCGTACCGCTCCTGGCGCCACTGCTCCAGCGGCGAGTCGTTCAGCAGCGCATGGGCCACTTCCAGTCCGCGGGCGAACGCATCCATGCCGCCGACGTGGGCAATGAACAGATCTTCCAGGTCGGTCGATTCACGGCGCACCTTGGCATCGAAGTTCAAGCCGCCTTCCAGACCGCCCTGGCGCAGTACCACCAGCATCGCGCCCACGGTGTCGTACAGGTCGGTGGGGAACTGGTCGGTATCCCAGCCGTTCTGTGCATTGCCGCGGTTGGCGTCGATGCTGCCGAGCAGGCCGTGGTCCGAGGCGACCTGCAGATCGTGCTCGAAGGTGTGGCCGGACAACGTAGCGTGGTTCGCCTCGATGTTGAGCTTGAAGTCCTTGTCCAGGCCATGCTCCTTCAGGAACCCCACCACGGTGGCGCTGTCGAAGTCGTACTGGTGCTTCATCGGTTCCATCGGCTTGGGCTCGATCAGGAAGTTGCCCTTCAGGCCGATGCTGCGGCCATGGTCGCGCGCCATGGTCAGGAACCGCGCCAGGTGGTCGACTTCGCGCTTCATCTGCGTATTGGCCAGCGCGGCATAGCCTTCGCGGCCGCCCCAGAACACGTAATGTTCGCCGCCCAGTTCAACGGTGGCCTCCAGCGCGGCCTTCACCTGTACGGCGGCACGCGCCACCACCGCAAAGTCCGGGTTGGTGGACGCACCGTTCATGTAGCGCGGGTGCGAGAACAGGTTGGCCGTGCCCCACAGCAGCTTCATGCCGGTGGCATCCTGGCGCGCCCTGGCAAGGCCCACCATGTGCTTCAGGTTCTTTTCGTACTGCGTGACGTCATCGGCGTCCGGCGCCAGGTCGATATCGTGGAAGCACCAGTACGGCACGCCCAGCTTGGTGAAGAACTCGAACGCTGCGTCCACCTTCGCCTCGGCGGTTGCCATCGGCGAGCCTGCCTCCCAAGGGAAGTGGCGCGTGCCCGGGCCGAACGGATCATGCCCGGCGTTGCAGAAGGTGTGCCAGTAGCAGACCGCGAAGCGAAGATGCTCCTGCATGGTCTTGCCACCGATGACCTTGTCGGCGTCGTAGACCTTGAAGGCGAGCGGGTTGTCCGAGCCCCGTCCTTCGAAGGGAATGCGGCCGATGCCGGGGAAGTACTCCTTGGCGCCGATGAAGGGTTGCGTGCTCATGGTGCGTCTTCCTGTCGTTGTGCGAGGTGTCGCGGAAAGAGGAATCAGCCGCGATACAGCGGCGTGATGGCGTCGAGATGTCGAAGGAACCGGGCGTAGGCCGTGGCGTAGGCTTCGCTGCGCGAGGGGTCCGGGCGCGCGGACCGCAGCGGGTCGAGCGCAACGTGCCGGTCGGTGATCGCGGCGATCGAGGTGGCGTCACCGCGCGCGTGAGCGACGGCCCACAGCGCCTGCAAGGCCGCACCGAACGCCGCGCCTTCGGGCTGGGTCGGCACGTCCACCGGCAGGCCGAACACATCGGCCACCAGTTGCCGCCACTGTCCGCTGTTGCTGCCGCCGCCGGTCAGCACGATGCGGTCGAACTGCATGCCCGCGCCGACGAATGCGTCGTAGCCAAACTTCAGGGCGTAGGTGGCCCCTTCCATGGCCGCGCGGTAGATGTGCGCCGGCGTCATGTTGGTCGTATCCAGGCCCGCAAGCACCCCTTTGCCCTGCGGCAGGTCCGGCGTGCGTTCGCCGTTGAGGAACGGCAGCATCACCAGCCCGTCGGCGCCGGGCGGCGTGGCGTGCAGGTGGCCGTCGCCATCGCGGCTGCTGAAACCGAAGGCATCGGCAACCTGCCCGGTCACCACGGTGCAGTTCATCGTGCAGATCAGTGGCAGCCAGCCGCCGGTCGACGAGCAGAACGCGGCCCACGCGCCGTTGGGATCGACCACGGGGGTGTCCGAGAACGCAAACAGCGTGCCTGACGTGCCCAGGCTCATCGCCAGGCGACCAGGCACGACGCAGCCGGTGCCGATGGCCGCCATCATGTTGTCGCCACCGCCGACGGCCACCTTCACGGTGGGCGGAAGTCCCAATGCCACGGCGGCCTCAGGCGCGATGTCGAACACCTCATCGGGTGCAGCGATGCGCGGCAGGCAGCCGGCAAGATCGCGCTGCGGATCGGTCGCGTGCAGCAGCTCGTCCGACCAGGTACGGGTGCGCACGTCCAGCCAGCCGGTGCCGGACGCGTCGCCGTACTCGCAGAAGCGTTGGCCGGTCAACACGAAATTGAGGTAATCGTGCGGCAACAGGATGGTGGCCAGCCGGGCGTAGGCGTCGGGCCGGTGCGTCTTCGTCCACGGCAGCTTGGAGGCGGTGTAACCGGCAAGCACCGGGTTGCCGGCCAGTTCGATGGTGCGTGCGGCACCGCCAACCGCGTCCATGATCTGCACGCATTCGGCCGCGGTGCTGGTGTCGCACCACAGCTTGGCCGGTGCCAGGACCTTCCCTGCCGCATCGATCGGTACGAAGCCATGCTGCTGCCCGGAGACCGCAAGCGCGGCAATGCGCGAGCGCAGCGCCGGATCGATTGCGGCAAAGCAGCCCTGCAGCGCGGCGACCCAATCGTCTGGGCGCTGTTCCCGGCTGCCATCGGCGGCGCTGGTCAGTTCCAGTGGCGCGCTGGCGCTTGCAACGAGGCTGCGTGCATCAGGATCGTAGACGACCACCTTCAGGCTCTGCGTACCGGCGTCGATTCCTGCAACCAATTCCATCTACTGCACCCCATAGTGAGTTGAAGGTAGCGCTACCAATTCTGCGCAACAGCACACACTGCGGCTACGCCACGGCCCGCCCCGTTTGCCAGGCTTCCGGCGCAGCCTTGCAGTAGCGTTCGATGAAGTCCGCCTGCGAGGGCATCTTCGCCACCGCTTCCTGCACCGGCTGCCGGAGTCGATGCAACAGCGTGCGCAGGTCCGCGTCGCCGATCGCGCGCGCAAGCGGATGCGGCGGTCCTGGCAGGATGCCCTGGCCCATCAGGACGCTGGTCCAGGAGTCGACCCGGAACAGCTCGCCGGGGTCCTGCCAGGCATGGGCACGTTCGCGCCACGCGCGCAGGCGGACCTGCAGTGACTCGGGAAGCGCCATCTCGCGGCACGCCTTCCACATCGGCTCGTCGCGCTGGTTGGCGTGGTAGTGCAGGATGATGAAATCGCGTACATGCTCCATCTCCTGGCGGCTTACGTCGTTGTACAGCGCCACCAGCGAAGGGGTGATGCCCTCGGACGGGAACAGCTGGATCAGGCGTACGACGGCGCTGATGGTCAGGTGGATGCTGGTCGATTCCAGCGGCTCGATGAAGCCACTGGCCAGCCCCAGCGCCACCACGTTGCGGTTCCAGGCCTGCAACCGGCGCCCGCTGCGGAACGGTACCAGCCAGGGATCGCGCAGGGGCCGTCCGTCGACATCACGGAGCAGCTTGGCCTGCGCCTCGTCATCGGACATGTGGCGGCTGGAGAACACCAGGCCGCAGCCGACCCGGTGCTGCAATGCGATATGCCAGCGCCATCCGGCCTCGTGCGCGATGGCGCGGGTGTAGGGCACCGGCGGCGTAGCCGCGTCGGTCTGCACGGCAACGGCACGATCGCTGGGCAGCCATTCGTTCCAGTCTTCATAGCCGGTATGCAGTGTCTGCTCGGTCAACAGGCCACGAAAGCCGGTGCAGTCGATGAACAGATCGCCTTCGATGACCTGGCCGTCCTCCAGCAGCAGCGATGCAACCGAACCGTCATCGGCATGCTGGCGGACTTCCCGGATCTTGCCTTCCACCCGCCGCAGCCCGTTGGCTTCGGCCTTGCCGCGCAGGAATCGGGCGTAGAGCCCGGCGTCGAAATGGTAGGCGTAGTTGACCTGGGGCTGGGTCTGCAGCGAAAACCGGTCGGCTCGGGAAGCGACGCTTTCCAGGCAGAAGTCGCCCAGTTCCGAAGGCATGCCGCGCCGCAGGCTGTCCAGCCAGAAATGATGGAACGGCGTGGCCCACGTGCCCTGCCCGATCGTGCCGAAGGGATGGATGAAACGCTCACCCGGGCGACGCCAGTTTTCGAACGAGATCGAGAGCTTGAACGTGCCCGCGACCGCACGCATGAACTCCTGCTCATCGATCTGCAGGAAGCGGTGGAACGTGCGGATGGGCGGCACGGTGGATTCGCCCACACCCACGGTACCGATCTGCTCTGACTCTACCAGGGTGATGTCCAGCTGCTGGCGGAACTGATGCGCCAGCGCGCAGCCGGCCAGCCAGCCGGCAGTGCCGCCACCGGCGATCACCACTCTCCGGATCCGCCCTTGTGTAGTGTGCGCAGCGTTCAATGCGATGCTCCCCATCAGCGGTTGAGTCGACCCAGCAGCTGCGCGCGCATGCGCCGCGCCTGCGTCTCGTCGAACGGTGCCAGCTCCCCCCGGGCGGCTTCTGGCAGGTGTTGCCCTGCCCGCCCGCCGGGACCAAACACGTAGTACTCGAAGATCCTTGCCCAGGCCTGTTTCTCGCGTGCCGGCAGATCACGCAGGGCCCACATCGCGTGCTGCAGCGCCGGCAGCGGCGAGCCGAGGAAGGCTGGCGCGCTGCGCCACCAGTAATTCACCAGCACGTTGAACGGTTCCAGGCTGCGCACGTGGTGCCACCACAGGCCCGGGATGAAGATGGCATCCCCAGGTTCAAGCGTGGCGGTCTGCGCGCTTGCCATGGCATCACGGAAGCGCGGATGGCGGTCGACGTCCGGGCGTTCGAAGTCCACCGTGCTGACCACCTGTCCTCCAGGGGTCGGCTCCATCGGCCCCGGGTAGAGGTTGCCGATCTGCTCCGGCGGAAACAGGGTGAAGCGGCGCCGGCCCACCGCACAGCACGCCAGGTTGTCGGGGATGTCGTAATGGCAGGAGGCCGTTACCCGGTTGCCGATCCAGATGCTGGCCGAGGCATCGATGCCCTGCCCGGACAGGCCGGCATCGTTGTGCTGCGCGAACCCGGGCAGCGCCCGTGCGATCAGCAGCGAAGCGACGTAGTAGGTGGGCGGGTTCGGCGAATCCAGATGATCGCCAATTGCGTCCAGCACCTCCGTCAGCACGCCACGCCGGACCTCGAAGTTCAAGCGGGTGAAGTCGGCGTTGTAGAACGGACGCCCTTCGATCTCGGGGCCGCCGAAGGAATAGGGAACCGGCACGCCTGCGTCGAAGCCGCGAAGGTAGGCCATCGCCTCCTGCAGGGAACGTGCACCGGCCTGCACAAGCCCCCATCCGTTCGCGATGCCGCGCAGCACCACCGGTTCGCCGGCAGCCACCAGCGACTCCAGCGGCAGCGCCGTGGCATCGAGCCCTTCCAGGGTACGCATCGGGAGGCCGTCCAGCACCGGTCAGTTCCTGCCTGCCGCAGCAGCGGCATCCTGCGCCCGCAGTCGCCGCTGCTTCTCGGCGATGAGGCGGCGCATGTTGTGCAGTGACGCCAGCATCAGATAGGCGCCTTCCAGATAGCCGGCGCGGTTGAGCGCTGTCAGCGCGGCACCGTCCAGCTGCGCCAGCCGATCACGGTCGATCGCGTGCAGGCCGTTGACACCGACCCGATGCTCCGGATCGATCCGCACGTCCAGCGTGACCGGTTGGATCAGCCCGTTCGCATCGAGGGCGGCGAACATCTCCGCGGCAAACGCATGGCCATCGTGAATGCCGCGCAGCACGCCGGCGACGTGTTCGAGATAAGGCGAGTTCCCTCCCTGCGGCAGGAACACCGGCTCCCCCTGCATCGCGCTCACGCGCGGATGGTCCAGATCCACATGCAGCACGGCCTCCCGGGTGAGCGCGCCATCAACGTGGTCCTCCTGGAAGCCGATCAGGAATGGCCCCTTGGCGGCCGCACCGGGCAGGTACGCCGCATTCCAGCGGTCGCCCTGCAGGAACAGGTTCTCGTGCTGCTCGAAGCCCAGCAGAGCCACCGACTGCCAGCCACCGGTGTCGGCATCCCTGCGCAGGAAGATCGGGTACTCCCGCTGCAACTCTGCAAATTCACTCGGGTACGCCGGCACCATGCCGACCGCATCGCCGAACTCCGGCCCGAAGCCGGTGGCAACGCGAAGATCGCGGTGGGCAACGTTGTTGAGCATTTCGTAACGCGGCATGGAAGTGTCCCGTTCGGTCAGATGCCTTCAACCGGTGCAGCTGCCGTGGCAGCTGCACCCCCCACGGTTCAGAACTTGTAGCGCACGCCGAGCATATACCGCGGACTCTGGTCGGCCAGCTTGACGATCATCTGCGAGGTGCGCGAGCGCCAGCGGACATCCTCACCGGTCAGGTTGATCGCCTCCAGGCCGAACGACCAGTGATCATCCAGGGTGTAGTTCACGCTGAGATCCCACTGCTCATACGCCTCCACATAGTACGGATTGCGGCTGGCCCCCTGGTTGGCCAGGATCAGGTACTGGTCGCGCCAGTTCCAGGCAAGGCGTACCGACCAGCCGTATTTCTCATACATCAGCACGGCATTGGCGGTGTCGCTCAGGCCGGTGAGCGAGAACTGGTCGATGCCCGGATCGCCGGCATTGTTGAAGCCCACATCACCATCGACCAGGGTGTAGTTGGCCAGAATGCCAAAGCCGGTATCGCCGAAGAAGTACTGTCCACCCAGCTCCCAGCCGTGCAGCTTGGCCTTGTTCTGGTTGATGGGACGATTGACGTTGAACTGGTAGAGCGGATCGGCAGCCGTGCCGTAAAGATCGTACGCTGCCTCGGTGGCCAGCACCTGGGCGTCGGTGCCGTTGTAGGCGGCCAGCCCGGCCGGATTGTTGCGCAGCAGGGCCAGGGCGGTGAACAGCGAGGTGTCATTGGCCGAGCACGCCGCCGCGTTGGCAGCGCCCACCTGGGTGACGCAGGCACCGCTGTTGAGGAACGCCAGGGCCGCCTGCGCGTCCGGGCCGGAGGTAGGATCGCGCAGGCCGTACAGGCTTTCCTGGACAATGGTGTTGCCAACGAAGTTGTCGACCGATTTGTTCCAGTAGGTCAGCGACAGGTAGCTCGCGTCGGCGAAGTACCACTCCAGTGCCAGGTCCAGGTTGTCCGATTCCAATGGTTTCAGCTGCGGGTTCTGTGCAGTGCCGCTGGCCCGCGAGGACGGGTCGATAAGGACCGAGCCGAACGGCTGCTGGGCAGTCGGGCCGGCATACAGGTTGCCGATCGGCGCGCGCGCGATGCTCTTGCCGAACGAGACACGTCCCTTCAGGTCCTCGCGCAGATCGATGCTGAAATCGAGGTTGGGCAGGATGTAGCTGTAGTTGCTCTTTTCGGTGAACGGCTGCTGCTCGTCGGACAACACCACACGGAAGTCATTGTTGGACTGCCACTCGATCGCTTCCGGGATGGCGATGTTCGAGGTGGAGACAACGTCCGTCGTTTCATAGCGCACACCCAGTCGGGTATTGGTACGCATGCCGCCCAGCTCGCCATCCAGCTCAACCTGGAAGTAGGCCGACTTCGTCTTCTCTTCCACCAGGTTGTCGGCGGCGCGCTTGGGGCTCACGCCGAGGCCCACGCCATACTCGTTTGCCGCCCACTGCGCGAGGCGGCCGGCGTCGCCGCGCCATGCGGTCCAGCTGCTGGCACTGTAGTCATCAAACAGACCGACGATGTTGACCGGCTGCATCAGGTCCATCAGCCCGCCGGCCGTGTCACGGTTGACGTTGGCTACGCCCCAGTCACCCAGTGTCGAATAGGCCTCTTCGGCCTGGATGCGATGGGTGGTGGACTTGCTGCTGTCCACGCCGAACTGGAAGCGACCGCTGTCGAAGATCCACTCGCCATCCACGCGGCCCTGCTTGATCTCGCTGATCTGGGTCTGCGAGTTGACGCGCAGCACCTGGCTGCCGATCTCGCCCGGCACGAAGCCCGGGTTGACCACGCCGTTGGTATTGGCGGCTGCATCGGCGGTGGACGGGAACCAGACCTGGGTGCCGATCGGCAGGCCGTTGTTGAAGTTCAGCTCCTGCACCCATGAGCCGCCGCAATGCGGGCCGGTGGTGCAGTTGTTGGTGCCGGCGATGCTCATGAAGATGGAGCCACCGCCAGTGAGCGGGTCGTTCGGGCGGCTTTCGTTCTTCGAATTGTGGGCATCGAAGGTCAGCTTGAAGCGGTCGGTCACGTTCCATGCGGCATTGAAGCCCAGCGACCCCAGCTTGTACTTCTGCATGCTGCGCTGCTGCTCAAGGCCGAAGTCCTTGGTGCCGGCAATCTCGCGGATGTAGGTTGGGGTCGCTACCGCGCCACTGGTGTCGAATTCGACGTCGGTGTAGTTGCTGTTCTGCAGCCACATGCCCTGCTCGCCACGATTCTCGGTGATCTCGTTGGTCGAATAGGTGTAGTCCAGGGTCAGGGTCACCGCATCGGTCGGCGCGAACTGCAGCACCGCCTGGCCGTTGATGCGTTCTCGTTCGAACTCGGAGAACGCGTAGCGCAGGTCATTGGGCCGGGCGTACAACGCGCCCACCGTGGGCGCATTGACCACCCTCGGGTTGCCCGGCATGGAGCCGGTCCACGGCTGCGCGTTCCAGTAGTTCTCGGTGGCCTGCACCGAACCGCCCTTTCGCTTCTGATAGCTGGCGCTCACGCCCACGCCGAGGGTCTTTTCCGGATTGGTGTAGCTGAAGATGCCGGACAGCTCCGGTGTCAGGTCGTCACCGAATGGCTGGCTGCGGTCGGAGACAGCTTTCGCGCCGGCACTGGCGACGATGCCCTCATGGTCGAACGGCCGAGAGGTGAGGATGTTGATGGTGGCACCGATGCCACCGCTGGGTACATTGGCCTGGCTGGTCTTGTAGACCTCGATGCCGTTGATGGCTTCGGCAGCCAGCTGGGCGAAGTTGAAGGCGCGGGTACCGCCGTCAACACCACCGATGGCGACCTGCCCGGACGCACCGAATGCATCGGCGCCGGGCATCTGGCGCCCGTTGAGGGTCACCATGTTGAACTGAGGGCCGAAGCCACGCGCCGTCACCTGTGCACCTTCACCATCACGTCGTTCGATCGAGATGCCGGTGATGCGCTGCAGGGACTCTGCCAGGTTGGTGTCGGGGAACTTGCCGATGTCCTCAGCACTGATCACATCCACCACGCCGGCCGAGTCGCGCTTGATGTCCATCGCCTGGCTGAGGCTGTTGCGGATGCCGGTGACCTGCACGGTATCCAGCTGTTTCGGACTGGGCGGGTTCTGCTGCTGGGCGACAGGCGCGGCGGGTGACGTCTCCTGTGCGAATGCGGGATTGATGACCAGGACCCCACCGACAAAGGTGAACATGGCCCTGGAGGTGAACTTCGCCAGCGTCCGGCTCATCGACGAGCCCTCCGGCCTGGGGTACGACGGAACGAAAAAGCGCTCATGACTCTCCCCTCTGACATACGATCGAATGGATGTACCGCCCCTCCTGGGGGCACGCACGGGCGATGCCCGTCTTCCACACCGAACATCGCAGTGCGCTTTGCACCCACTGCGACTCACACTCGCTTTCAGACCTGCCGGAACAGCCGCGCGGTAAAAGGGGGGGCATCCGCTGGCCTTACACCGGTCCAGTGGTAGCGCTACCATCGCGTCAGGGCGCAGACTACTCACCCGCAATCGCGCTTGTCATCATGCAGCGCAGCAAAGGGAATCGACACTTGAAGAACGGCCACAAAGCGGTCCGCCGGAAAGCGAGCGCCATCACCATCGATGACGTCGCTGCGCATGCAGGCGTTTCCGCCATGACGGTGTCGCGCGTCATCAACGGCCATGCCGGGGTACGCGAGGGCAACCGCGAACGCGTCCTGCGCAGCGTGCACGCACTGGACTACCGGCCCAACCTCGCCGCATCCGCACTGGCCGCCGCGCAGCGCACGTGCATCGCCTTGATCTACACCAATCCCAGCTCCAGCTACCTGCGCGAACTGCTGGTCGGCGCACTGCGCGGGTCCACGCGGTCGGCGGCGCAGCTGGTGATCGCTGCATGGGATGAACTGGGCGCCCAGGCACGTCGCGAGGCGGCACGGCAACTGTCCACCACCGTGGCAGGGGTGATTCTTCCGCCTCCCCTGTGTGAGTCAAAGGACATCGTCGATGTATTCGTCAATGCCGGCATTCCCGCGGTATCCATCGCGTCCAGCCGCTTCAGCGACAGGATTTCCTGCGTGCGCATCGACGACTGCCAGGCCAGCCATGACATGGTGGCGCATCTGGTCTCCCGTGGGCATACCCGCATCGGTTACATCAAGGGCGATCCGAACCAGACGGCCAGTGCGCATCGCTGGCAGGGCTACCGGGATGCCCTGGCCGAAGCTGGTATCGTCTACGACGACGCGCTCGTCCAGCCGGGCTACTTCACCTACCGGTCTGGACTGGAGGCTGCCGAGCAGCTGCTGACGCTGCAGCCGCCACCCAGCGCGATCTTCGCCAGCAACGATGACATGGCATCGGCGGTCGTTTCCGTGGCGCATCGTCGCGGCCTGCAGGTGCCGGGCGATCTTTCGGTGGTCGGGTTCGATGACACATCCGCTTCGACGATGGTGTGGCCGGAGCTGACCACGATCCATCAGCCGGTAGCGGAGATGGCCGACAACGCGATGGACATCCTGTTGCGGGCGATCCGTCACTCCGCCTCGCCGGGACGCGCGACGGTCAATCACGTACTCGCGCACCGGTTGATCACGCGCGCTTCGGTATCGACACCGCAGCGGCCCTCTGCACTGCGGGCATCGCCGATTGCAACGCGGCAATCCGCTGACGCCGAGGGGCGCGGCGGCTGAAGCACCGCCCCGGGCCCGGTTGCCCTACAGCCGCCGCATCATCAGCTGGGCTGAGCCTGGGCACAGTCCACTGAACTGCGTCGACGCAGCGATGAATCCCGGCGCTGCATCGCGCGCGACGCGCTCATAGCCAAGCTGCCCGAAGAACGGCGCTGCTGTGGTCGTGAGAAGGAACACCGTCCTGCCGCCCGCCGCTCTGGCATGCCGCTCCAGTTCCACAACCAGGTGCCGCCCCAGACCCCTGCCCTGCGACATCGGCCGGATAGCCAGCGAACGCATGAGCACCACATCCCGGCTCGATTCGTAGCCCACACAGCCGAGCAGCTCTCCATCCAACGTCGCTGCCAGAAGGGTGATTGGCCTGCCTGCACGCAGATCCTCTGTTGGCAGGCCGCTGGCCTCCAGCAGGGCCAGCACATCGGCAGACAACGCTGTCTCCATCACGCGCATGCGGCAGCCCTCTCTTCGTTCCGGCCCGGCGTGCAGCGGCAGCAAGCGCTCATCGTGCTCTCTGCGCGGCGTGGGCGCGGTCGCTGCTGGACGCCGCGTGTTGGCAGGGAAGCGCGGTCTGAAGTGCTTCGATGACCAGAGATGCGGCATCCTGCTGCAGTCGTTCGGCAGGCAGCTGCCGGATGTGCGAAGCCACCCGGTCGACCAGTTCATGGGGAAGGATCTGCCCCTGGCCGCACCACTGCCCTCGGCCTGCGTCCGCAATACCCTGGATATAGGCGCTCGCGCGGGCGCTCGACAGGTCCCGGCACTGATCACTGCTGCAGAATCCGCCTTCGCCCTTGCCCTGCAGGAGCCTGGCCAGCTCTGCTCCGCTTACGAACCAGGTGCGCGCAGCCGGTGCCGTCTCGGCCAGCGCGAACCCCGCCATCAGGCAGAGGCAGAGCACGAGGGCGGCGGGCACGCAGCGCGCTCTCCTGCCGACCGGATCCCTGCGGATGCCCGTGTCTGTCATCTAGTTCTCCTGGGCAGCATGGCCGCGCTCCTGGATACGGTCCAACTGATTGCGTGGAGTGAACTGCGGGTCGTCCGCTCCCTCCAGCATGAGCTCGACCATTGCATCGAAGGTTGCAGCGGTCTCGCCAGACTGCGCAGGCGTCATGAAGCCGGAATCGCCCTTGCCGGCGAGGTGGACCGCAGCAACCGTCTCCCGCTCGCCGTCCTCGGCCCACAGGTAGTCGTGCACCAGTGCCTCGCCGTGCTCGCCAGGCTCAAGGAAATCGGCGGCGCCGCGCGCCATGGCCAGAAACACGACCAGGTCATGGAGGTTCTCGGAATACGTCAGTGACCCTGCAACGAAGTACGCCCCTGCCTGATCGTAGGCCGCAAGCTTGATGTTCTCCGCCTGCGTGGATTGCAGGATGGCGGCCAACGCTGCGCGATTGTCCGCATGCCGGGCCAGCATTGCATTGCAATCGGCGAGGAATTCACCCAGCTCCACATCACTGGACGCAGCCAGATCGGCGCCGCCGGGCAGGTGCCACCGGCCGGCGATGGATCGCCAGTCATCCCACCTCGATGCTGCAGGCACCGGCGCGGCCAACCAGCGTGCAAGTCGCTCGCGCGGCAGCTGCAGCCTGAGCAGGGCCGAATAGGGTTCGGACATGGCTCGCGTCCATTCTCTGATCTTCGACAGCGAGGCTTTTACCAAACAACGTCAGCCAAGCCAACTGCCGCAACCGGGCACGTGCTGTTAACGCTCCCGCATTATGCTGACTGCCTCATTGGATTTCCGCGAGGTGCGCCCCTTGACCAAGCTGCATGCCCTGATGATCGCCAGCTGCCTGTCTGCCTTCAGCCCACTGGCCCTGGCTGAAACCGTAAACCTGACCAACAGCGCCGACGGTGCCAACCGCGAGGCCGGCATTGCTGCGGTCAAGAAGAAGTTGCAGGACGCCTGCACCGATCGCAAAGGTTCGCCCGACGCGGCGTCGTTCGAAGTGGTCTTTGAAAAGACCAGCGACAACCCGAACGTACCGAAGCCGTATTACGTGGACGGCCGGATGAAGTGCGGGTTGCCGGGGTAAGCGCGCGATGCCACCGGCGGCCGTGCCTGCATTACCCCCGCGGCGGCTGCGCGCCGCCCGGGGCCCGTGCCGGAATCCCTAGCGACGCAGTGCGTCGATGATCACGCCGGTGGCGATCTCCACCAGCAGGTATTCCGTATCCGACTGCCGCACCCAGCGCTGACCGCGCCCGGGGTCGCGCAGACGGTAATGCGTGTAGTCGTCCACCCAGTAGCGCCTGTCAACCTCGGCCCAGGGCAAGCGGTCACCGCGGCGCCACGCCTTTTTCTGCCAGCCCGGCGGGGGTGCGTCGCGGTTGTGCGGGCCGCCTGCATGGGGCGGCGGTCCGTTGCCCCGTGCATGATGCGGCGGATCGGCCCAGGCAGGCGCAGCAACCAGGGTCACTGCCGCACCCAGGGCAATGCCAAGCAAACGTCCGGTTTTCATGGGGATACTCCCGGTCCAGCCGCGGTATGCGGCCTTGTGCCACGGAATATAGAGCAGTCCCCGTGAACGGATCCATGCGCGCCACCCGGCCCGCCCGGACGTCCGCCCGCCGCGCCCATCTGCCCGTTGTGGTGCTGCAATCAGAGACAGACAGACTGTGTATCCTCGGCCCGTGCCCGGATCGCCGCCCCTGCCCGAACATGATGCCGATGACGCGCTGGAGGCCCGCGGCAGCGCCACGGAGGTGTTTTCTGTCTTCCTCAGACTGGGGCTGACATCCTTCGGCGGCCCCATCGCCCATCTGGGCTATTTCCATCACGAGTTCGTGCAGCGCCGACGCTGGCTGGATGATGCCCACTTCGCCCAGTTGTTGATGGTCTGCCAGTTCATTCCGGGGCCGGCCAGCAGCCAGATGGGCTTTGCCATTGGCCTGTTCCGTGGCGGCTGGCGGGGCGCGTTGGCGGCATTCGTTGCATTCACCCTTCCCTCTGCGCTGCTGATGCTTGGCCTTGCCGTGGCAACCTCGCGATTGGATCAAGGTATCTACCCGGTCGTCGTCCACGGTTTGAAGCTTGTGGCCGTCTCGGTAGTCGCCCACGGCCTGCTGGGTATGGCGCGGCAACTAGTGCCCGATATGCGGCATGCGTTGATCACCTGCGTCGCTGCGGCGGTGACAGTGCTGACAGGCAATGCATGGGGGTCGTTGATCGCCGTGGGGTTGGGCGGCCTGCTCGGCCTGTGGCTCTGCAGGCGTGCAAAGGCGCCTGTTGCTGCGGTCTTTCCAGTCCCCTACAGCGTCCGTGGCGGCGCCATCAGCCTTGCGCTTTTTCTGGGCGGGCTGGCGGCTTCCTTTATGCTGCCCTCCTCTGCTGTGCCGACGGCACCCGGCGTTGCGGGCGCGTTCTATCAGGCCGGGACTCTGGTCTTCGGCGGAGGCCACGTCGTGCTGCCGCTCCTGCAGCATGCGGTGGTCGACAGCGGCTGGGTAAGTGCGGACACATTCCTTGCAGGCTACGGCGCTGCCCAGGCGATGCCTGGCCCGATGTTCTCGCTGGCCGCGTTCCTTGGGGCAGAAACGCCGCTGGGCCTGCCCGCGGTGGCAGGTGCAGGGATCGCGCTGCTGGCCATCTTCCTGCCGGGATTCCTGTTGCTGCTGTCGGTATTGCCGATCTGGAACCAGTTGGTGCGCCGACAATGGGCTGCCAGGGCGGTGGCCGGGGCTGGCGCGGCCGTCGTCGGCCTGCTGGCTGCCGCGTTCCATGATCCGGTGTGGACGGACGGCGTGCGCACACCGTTCGATCTTGCAATCGCTGCC
The DNA here is from genome assembly GCF_021605635.1 of Stenotrophomonas sp. PA-6-5C. NCBI lineage: Bacteria > Pseudomonadati > Pseudomonadota > Gammaproteobacteria > Lysobacterales > Lysobacteraceae > Stenotrophomonas > Stenotrophomonas sp. PA-6-5C. The sequence continues at coordinate 9,319 of NZ_WKEE01000025.1, read as the reverse complement.
GTGGGCTTCGGGCTGTTGGCGGTTGCGCGGATATCGGCGGTATGGGTTGTGCTGTGGTGCGTCGTTGCTGCGCTGGTCGTACAGCAATTCAGGTAGCTGGCGATGCCGGCGCCCGGCAGCGGTGCGTGCGCTCTTACCGCCGAACCTGGGTAGGATTCAGGCCCAGTCGCCTGCGCAGCAATCGCCTGAGCGTCGCAGAATCGCCCAGCCCCACCTGCGCGGTCACCTCTTCCACCGAAAGCCCGCCGCTTTCCAGCAGCACCCGCGCCCGGTTCAGGCGCACCGACTGGATCAACTGCTGCGGCCCGTAGCCGAGCACCTTGTTCACTTGGCGGTTGAGGGTGCGTGTGGACATGTTGGCCCGCGCGGCAAGCGTGCCCACGGTGACTGGTTCCGGGAGCGTCTCTGCGATGTGGCGGGTCAACAGCGCAATCAGGTTGTTCTCGGGCACCATCATCGCCGGCGACATATACAGCGACTGCAGGCGACGCTGCTCGACCAGCAGCGCCTGGCCCAGCATTGCCGTGAGTTGCTCGCCGAAGCGCTGGCGCATCACGTAAAGCACCAGGTCCATGTGTGCCATCGCGGCGCCGGCGGTGATCAGCGGACCATCGGCATGCACCATCCGGTCAGGCTCCACACGGGTAGTGGGCGCCACGCGCCGCAGCGCAGGGGCCAACCACCACGTTGTGGTCACGCAGCGTCCCTCCAGCAATCCGGCTGCGTTGAGCAGAAACACGGACGAACACGAGCCTGCAATCGTGCCGCCCGCTCTGGCATGGCGACGCAGCGCAGCGACCAAAGGCGGAATGTCCGGCTGGCGCAGGCGAGCGTCGAGCTGACGGGCGTCGTCGATGTCCAGGCCCGGCAGGATCCAGCATTCGTGCGCAGAGGAGCGCGCAGGCAACTTGTCCACCTGCAGTTGCAGGCCGTTGCCAAGCGGAATGCTTCCTGACGTCACCGCGCAGACCCGCCAGCGCGGCGGTGCAACCCCGACCCGGCACGCCAGCTTGGCCGCGGTGGTCAGAAGATCAAGGGTGAGGGTGACGCTGGAGGCAAAGGGCTCGCGCGGCACCACCAGGACGAAATCATGCATTGGCTGATTCTGCGCGATTGTTGGCAAATCGGCCACTTCAGACCAGCGCCGTAGCGCGGTTGAATGGGCGTTCCCTCACCCACGAGCGCCATCCATGCCCACCATCCTCATCAAGACACCCGCCGACGCACTGACCGCTCTTCAGCGCGAGCGGATGATCGCCGCGGTGAATACCGCTGCAACGCAGTGCAGCGGCCTGGGGCCTGATCCTCGCCAACGCAGCCTGTGCTGGGTGATTGCCGAGGAGGTGCCGGCCGGCTTCTGGCGCTGTGGCGGCAGTGCCGACTTCCTCCACATCGTTCCGTGCCTGGTCCACGTCCTGGCCCCTGCCGGCGTACTCGACGAACAGCACCGATCCCGTTACGCGGCGGTTGTGCACCAGGCCATTCTGGAATCGCTGGCCCTGCCGGATACGCAGCGGCTGGCTGCTTCGATCATGGTGAGCGATGTCACCGATGGCACGTGGGGGCCCAACGGCCAGCTGTGGACACTGCCGCAATTCGTGGAGGCCGCGGGGTATTCCCATCTGCAAGCGCCGGTGAAGCGCTGACGCCGCAAGCCCTTGTCAGCAGACTGCGCCAACGATCATGTTCAATCACCCCATGGTCGCTGGCAGTAGCGGGCAAATTCCTGAAGAAAGGCCTCCGCCGGTCCGCGATTGACCGGCTGCCTTACGGCATCGGCAATGGCCTCCGGCTCCATCTTCATGAAGGGAAAGCGCAGGAACAGTTCTTCATTGAAACGGGAGCTGATTGTCGACAGCACAAGCCGCAGAGACGCGAGCATGTCGTCGCCGCGATGGGATGCGTGCACCAGCGCGATGGGCTTTGCAATCACAAGGTCGCCCGATACGAGCCAATCGATGGCGTTCTTCAGGCCGCCCGGAATGCCTCGTGCGTACTCGGGGCTTGAAATCAGAATGCCATCGCTGGATTCAATGCAGCGCTTGAAGTGCACAACACTGTCAGGCAAGGGCAGATCTTCAAGATCGGGAGAGAAAACGGGCAATCCGCCGAGGTCGGCGTAGGTACTCAGTGCGATATCCGGCGGCGCGATTTCTTCCAGCGCCCTCAGCAATGCGGTGTTGGTGGACAGCCGGCGAGCGCTACCGGATAGGGCAAGGATCTTCATCCCGGCACGCTATCACAGGCACCTGTCGCCGTGTCCGGCAATGACCCGCAGCGACCCGTTGCACGTGGCAAACTAGCGGTGGTCGTTCAACGTCCATTGATCATGCACGGATGCGCATAGCCCATGACACGTCTGCTCATCATTGAAGACAACCCCGAGCTGGTTGCAAATCTCTACGCCTTCTTCGAGCCACTGGGCTACGTGCTTGACGATGCGCGGGATGGTGCCACCGGCCTGCGCAGGGCAACGCAGAACGATTACGACGCCATTCTGCTTGACCTGATGCTGCCCCGCCTCGATGGCATGGCACTGTGCCAGGCGCTCCGTCAGGAGTTCCAGAACCCGGTGCCGATCCTGATGCTGACCGCCCGGGATCCGGTGGAGGACCGCGTGCAGGGGCTCGCGTTGGGTGCGGATGATTACCTGGTCAAGCCCTTCTCCCTGAAGGAGCTGGACGCACGCATCAAGGCGCTGGTCCGCCGCGCCCAGGGCCGGCAGGTCCAGAGTGTGCTGGACTGGGGCGATCTGCGCGTCGACACCCGTTCACCGCAGGCGTGGCGCCAGGGCCACACCCTCAATCTGACCCCGACAGCGCACAAGCTGCTGATGTGCCTGGTGCGGGCTGCCCCCGCGGTGGTGCGCAAGCAGGAGATGGAATACCTGATCTGGGGCGACGAGCCGCCGGAGAGCGGTGCACTGCGCACGCACATCCATGAGCTGCGCCTGCAGGTAGACAGGCCGTTCAACCCTGCACTCATTGCCACGGTGCACAGCGTTGGCTGGCGGCTGGACAGGCCGGCACTGGCACCTGCGGAGTAGCCCATGCCGTTGACTACCCGCTCGCTGAAGTCGCTTTATCGAAGCCTGACACTGAGAACGCGCATCACGGTGTCGTTCGTGCTGCTGATGGCCGGTGCCATGGGCTTCATTGTGCTGGTCGAACTGGTGGACTATGACGAGGTAAGAGCCTCCGTCGTTTCGATGACCCAGGACCGCGAGGTCCATCGGCTGCAGGCCGCGCTGGCCAGTGGTGAGCAACCGGAACTGGCGAAGGGCAGCCAGTTGTATGACGCGCGTTCGGCTCCTCAGGTGCTGCGCAGGTACGGACCGGGCTACCACGGTGAAGAAGGCCCGAACGAATGGCATCTGCGGGTGTTCGAAAGCAACGGACAGCGCTACTACCTGCTGCAGGATGGCGAGCACTATGCCTACCTGGAGCATCTGATCAACGCCTTCGCGGCGCTGGTCATCCTCACCTGCGTGCTCTGCGCGTTCTGGATCGGCCGCCGAACCGCGACCCATGTCATCGCGCCCATCACCCGTCTGGCCGAGGCGGTGCAGAACAAGCACAAACCCTTCCCCTACCAGGATGCACGCGATGAGATAGGTGTGCTGGCGCGCGCTTTCGCCCAGCACAGCGACGAGCTTGAGCAGTTCCTGCAACGCGAACAGTGCTTTGCAGGCGATGCCAGTCATGAGCTGCGCACGCCCTTGGCGATCATCGGTGGCGCGGCCGAGACACTGGTGCACCAGCTGCCCGCCGACAGCCACCTGGTGGCCAGCGCCGATCGCATCATGCGCACCACCCAGGAAATGCAGCGGCAGTTGACCTGCCTGCTGCTGCTTTCGCGTGACCCCAGGACGGTGCCGCGCAGCGTCGTGCCCGTGCGGGTGCTGATCGAGGAATGCAGGGAGCGATGTGCGCCGTGGCTTTCGGGAAAGCCGGTGCGCTTGGTTCTGGATGCGCCGCAGGACCAGCAGGTGCTGACCAATGCAGAGCTGGCCCGTAGTGTGATCTGGAATCTGCTGCGCAATGCCTGCCAGTACACGGAAGAAGGCGAAGTGCGGGTCGAGCTGCGGAGTGCCACGCTGCGGATCGCCGACACCGGCCCGGGGCTGCCGCCCAGCATCGATGCGCAGCAGTTCAAGCGCTTCATGCCCAGCACCCGGCAGGGTGGTGAAGGCCTGGGCCTGTCCATCGTGCAGCGTGCGGTCGAGCATATGGGCTGGCAGATGACGGTCGAGACATCGGCGCAAGGTTGCCTGTTCACTGTGCAGATGCACCCTGCCGCAGCAGGCACCTGACAGCTTCCTGACACGGGCCTGCACATCCTTGCCGGATTTCCTACCTGAAGGCAGGACAGAAATGCAGCCAGGGCACCCCAATGGCAACGGCAAGTACCCACACGGAAAGACCGGCCTGCGCCGCATCTTCCATACCCTGATCCATTCGCGCGATGGCTTCATCGCCACCTTCCGGGGAGAGGCGGCCTTCCGCCAGCTGCTGTTGCTGCATGGCGCACTGGCGGTCGTGGCCTTCCTGCTGGAGGTCAGCCGAAGCGAGCGCGCCCTGATGCTGATGGTCTGCTTCATCAGCCTGATGGTGGAACTGCTCAACTCGGCCATCGAAGCAGTGGTCGACCGCATCTCGCTGGAACATCACCCGCTTTCCAAGAATGCGAAGGACATGGGCAGTGCGGCGCAGACCACGGCGCTGTTGATGGTCGCTACGGTATGGGCCGTGGTTCTGCTGGGCTGAGCACGAAAGCTGACAACTTCCTGATAAGCGCATCCAGATACTGCGCGCACTACTCGTACAACGGATTGTGCACGTGCGTCCATGCTTCAGACTTTCCCCTCATCATCCGATCGTGCTCGTGTGGTGCACCGCGTTGTTCTTCGCCACGCTGGGAAACATCGCCCTCTGGAAAACACTGTGGTCCGTCATGGACATCCATGACCTGCGCAGCACCCTGTTTTTCTTCAGCCTGCCGGTGCTGCTGTTCTGCCTGTTCAATCTGCTGTTCACGCCGATCGGCATCCTTCCCTATGTACGCAAGCCGGTACTGGCGCTCCTGGTTCTCATCAGTGCCGCGTGCAGCTACTTCATGCTTCATTACGGCGTGCTGATCGACCGCGACATGGTGCAGAACGCGCTGGAGACCAACCAGGCCGAGATGACGTCCTATCTCTCGGTGCCGCTGCTGCTGACAGTGCTGTTGCTGGGCGCCCTGCCCTCGTGCGTGCTGCTGGTCATGCGCAGTGGAAACGGCGGTCGCCCCTTGCGGGCGGCGCTGGCATGGCTGGGAAATGTGCTGGCGACTTTGATGGTGCTGGCGGCGGTGACGTTTGCGTTCTACAAGGAGTACTCGTCGCTGCTGCGCAACAATCGCTACATCCGTGAACAGGTGCTGCCGCTGAATGTGGTCCGCCACACCTATGGTTATCTCAGGAGCAGCTACAGCGCCAAGGCGCAGCCATTGCGGGCTGTCGGCGAGGATGCCACCCGCATCCCCGGAAAACGGCCCCGCCTGGTGATCGTGGTGGCTGGCGAGACGGCACGAGCACAGAACTTCCAGCTCAACGGCTACCCACGCCCGACCAATCCGTACCTGTCACGCAAAGACAACGTCATCAGCTTCGGCGACGTTTCCTCCTGCGGTACCGCGACGGCCGTGTCGCTGCCCTGCATGTTTTCGCAGATGACGCGGTCGCAGTACGACGGAGTCGCTGCGGCCTCGGAAGAGAACGTGCTCGACATCCTGCAGCGGACCGGTGTCAACGTGCTTTGGCGCGACAACAACAATGGCGGTTGCAAGGGCGTGTGCGAGCGCTTGCCCACCGATGACATGCCTCCGCTGAAAGTGCCTGGATTGTGTGTCAACCGGGATGGCACCTGCCATGACGAAATCCTGCTGCACCAGCTGGGCGCGCGCATCGAGGCGATGCCGGGCGATGGGCTGATCGTACTGCATCAGCTGGGCAGCCATGGGCCCACGTACTTTGAACGCTATCCGGCCGATGCCACGACATTCAGCCCCACCTGCGACAGCAACCAGATCCAGAAGTGCAGCAATGAAGCGCTGGTCAACACCTACGACAATACGCTGGTCTATACCGACCGACTGCTGGGCAAGGCCATCGACCTGCTGCAGACCTACGCGGACCAGCGCGATGTAGCCCTGATCTATGTTTCCGACCATGGCGAGTCGCTTGGCGAGCACGGCCTGTATCTGCACGGGACGCCCTACTTCATCGCGCCACGGGAGCAGACCCAGGTGCCGCTGGTGATGTGGTTCTCTCCCGCCTTCGCGACCCATGCACGACTTGAGGTTGCCTGCCTGCGTCATGCTGCGGGCACCGGATCCTACAGCCACGACAATCTCTTCCACTCCCTGCTGGGGCTGTTCGATATCAGCAGCGGGATTTACGAGCCGGGCCTGGATGTATTCGCGGGCTGCCGCCTCCCCTAGGGTCGTCGACTGTCACAGTGTCTCCGCCAAACGCAGCACGTCCATGGGAAACGCGGCGTAATCGTCGAGCGGAGCGCTGTGGCTTTCCCGCCGGTGGATCTGCCTGACCGCGACCACGCCCTTGCCGGGAACAATGACCAGGTGCTGGCCGAGATAGCCGTTGGCTGCGTATGCCGCTACAGGCCCCCGGTCGATGTCGAAGATGTCGCTGAGCTTCAGTCCGCGCCCGCTGATTTCGGCAGCGTAGCGCTGTGGCCAGGCAGGTCCCAGGCGTTCGGCCAGGAAGCTGATCAGCGCTGCCTTGCTGTCGAACAGCCGGCCCTCGGTGGCCAGCAGCACCTCCTGCATCCCAGCGTCCACGCTGCGGGCAGACAGGAAGGCTGCTGCCGCTGATTTCAGCCGGTAGTGCTCCCAAGCGGGGATGCGCCACCACAGCAGGCCGACATCGGGGGAGCGTGCGCTCTCGGCGGTCATCAACGCCACCGAGCGCTCGCTCAGCAACCGCTTGCCGCCCGGGGCGACGCCACCGGCCAGCATCAGTCTTCCAATCGCCGCCAGATCAGGGGCTGAAAGCGATAGCCCGGCCATGCCCAAAGGCGTGCCGGCCGCATCCTTCATCCATGCATGACCGGAGATGCCGAGTGGCTTGAACAGCCGTTCGTCCAGGTAGACATCCAGCGGCTTGCCGGCAAGCCGTTCGACGATGCCCGGCAGGAGATTGGTGGCCTTGTTGTTGTAGGCGAAGGTGGTGCCTGGGGCGCTGGACACCTCGGCCGCCAGCGCCAGCTTCACCAGATCCGGTGCGCCCTCCAGTTCCACACCGGCGTTGGCTACGTTCTGCAGTCCGGAGGTGTGGTCCATCAGCATCCTGATCGTGATGTCCCGCTTTCTGCCCTGCCGCCATTCCGGGTAAACAGTGCTGACCGGCTCGTCAATGGAAGCGAGCCTGCCGTCATCGAGCAGCAGCCCGATGGCCAGGGCGACGACGGACTTGGTCGCCGACATCAGGTGGATCCGTTCTTCACCGGCGGCGGGCGCGATCTGTAGCAGGACAGCGCCTTCGCGCTCAATGAAGACCGCATCGGAATGCGCATTGCGGGCATTCTGCTCGATCGCTGCAAGGGCGTCGGGCGTGTTGGCGCCGGCCACCCAGGGGCGCAGCGCGAGGAAGAATATGCAGACGAACAAACAGGCTCTCATGGCGGGCTCCTCCACTGGACAGGCACACGATGACTACATTTGTAGTCATCGTGCAGTGCATGAAGTCATGCGCCGACCGGGTGCCTTCACCCACGCTCGGGCGGCGCCTGCCAGGCATCCGACGGCCTTTGTGCATAGGCGCGCACGAAAAGCGCGACCGTGGCATGGCTTCCAGACATGGGCGTTGCCGCATTTGGCAGGCCATGCTCTGCAAGGATGAGCCTGAGAAACTTCTCACTATCACTGGAATGCGGCGAGCATGCAGAGGCCGTCGCCATCGCCTGCGTGGCGAGATCGAAGTACGGCTGGAGCACCGCACGCCAGTGCTCCATGTAGACAGCGCGGGCATGATCCGAACGCGAGAGCGTCCTGCAGAAGGCCTGGCATGAAGGCTTTGCCGCCAACCGTCCGATGCCATCGTTGATCTGCATCAGCGCATCGCCAAGATCCAACGTTCCATGCATGTGCAGCCCAGCAACCGGCAAGGATGCCAGATGGCTGTCCATGACGGCCCCGTAGAGCTGCGCCTTGTCACGATAGTGGGCATAGATCGTGACCTTGCTGACGTCACAGGCCTCAGCGATGCGCTTCATCGTCGCGTTCTCAAACCCCACTTCCGCAAACACAGTGCCGGCTGCATCCAGTATCCAACGTCGGCTCAACGCCCGCGCACCCTCCCAGCGCAGGGCGGTTTTACTTGGGAGGCCGCTGGAGCGAACCACGCTCACATCCGCCTGAACAATGCACTGGCATTCACGCCGCCAAAGCCAAATCCATTGGTCAACGCGAACTCGATCTCCGCCTTCCGCGGCCCGCCGGCGACGATCGAAAGCCCTTCTGCCAACGGATCCGGGCGGCCGAGGTTGAGCGTCGCCGGCGCGACCTGATCGCGCAAGGCAAGCACCGTAAAGATTGCTTCGATGCCGCCAGCCGCCCCGAGCAGGTGCCCGGTGCTGGACTTGGTGGCAGAGATGAGAAGATCTGGACGGGCGCCGAACAAGGCACGCATGGCCGCAAGCTCTGCCCGGTCCCCCACCTGGGTCGAGGTAGCGTGCGCATTGATGTGGTCGACCTGCTCAGCGGAAATGCCCGCCTGCGCCAGCGCGATCTCCATCGCCCTGCGGGCGCCACTGCCGTCGTCGGGTCCCGCAGTCAAATGGTAGGCATCCGAAGTGGTGCCGTAGCCGACCAGCTCGGCCAGCGGGGGGGCACCACGCGAGCGCGCGTGATCCAGCCGCTCGATCACCAGCAGCCCCGCTCCTTCGGACATGACAAAGCCGTCCCGCCGCTCATCAAACGGGCGAGAGGCTGCCTGGGGTGAGCCGTTGAACGACGTACTCAGTGCCTTGGCAGCGGCGAAGCCGCCCAGGCTGACCCGGTGCATCGCCGCCTCCGCCCCACCGCACAACGCGATGTCCGCCTCACCGGACCGAATGAGACGCGCCGCATCACCAATGGCTTGGACACCCGCCGCGCAGGCCGTGACGGGAGCGCCCTGCGGACCTTTGAACCCGTAACGGATCGATGCCTGCCCAGCCGCCATATTCGCCAGGAAGGTGGGTGCAGTGAAGGGCGACAACCGGCCAGGCCCTCGGCTTTCGGTGGTGTGGACCGCATTGACGATGGATCCAAACCCGCC
>NZ_WKEE01000024.1:0-65996 GCF_021605635.1 Stenotrophomonas sp. PA-6-5C | reverse complement strand
GGTGGCGGCCAGGTGATTGCCTGCCATTCCAATGACCGACGCCAGCAGTACTGTGACGCGCAGGTTCGTCGCGGCGTGCGTCTGGTGCGGCAGGAATCGCGCAGTGCCTGCATCGAAGGCCAGAGCTGGGGCTGGGACCGCCATGGCATCTGGGTCAGCAACGGCTGCAGGGCCCAGTTCCAGGTGAACTGAGCGGCTGACGCGATCGGCTCAAGATCAGAGAAATCTGATAGCGATCACACTTCTTTCCTCGTATTGTCGACCCCTGGGACGCCTTGCGCGTCCCGGTTCGCACTGGCCATCCCTGTCGCGCCTGGTGCGGTCATTCTCTCGTCGTCGATACGCTGTTCAAGGAGTGAGCAACGCATGTTGATCCGACTGCAATGTGAGCAGCGCCAATGGCGCGTGCTGCATCCGGACAAACCGGAACCGATCGAGTTCCGCGATGGCGTCCGTGCCTTCGATTTCGCCGAAACCCTGGCCCGCCTGCATTTCACCGATACCGGCCAGCGCGCCTCGGTGCGGGTGGAGTCCAGCGGGGCATTCGTCGAAGCGATCAGCTACGGCTGACAGCGCCGTTCGCCGGCTGGGTCTGCGGCATCCACGCATGGCGTGGATCTACTTTTACCCTGGTAGATCCACGCCATGCGTGGATGAGAGGCCTGGGGAGCCACGCATGGCGTGGCCCATACCTCTGCGGTTTCTCAGCCCGCCGCGCTCAGCGGCGGGTTACCGGCTGCCAATTGCGGCCAGCGCTTGAGCAGTGCCGCACGGATGCCGGCCGCATCGATGCCGGCCTCGGCCAGCAGGTCCTCGCGGCTGGCGTGATGCTGGAAGGCATCGGGCAGGCCCAGGTGCAGGATCGGACGCAGCACGTCCTCGGCATTGAGCAGTTCGGCCACGGCCGAACCGGCGCCGCCCGCCACCACGTTGTCTTCGATCGTCACCAGTGCGTCGTGCTGGTTGGCCATCGCCAGTACCAGTTCGCGATCCAGTGGCTTGATGAAGCGCATGTTGACCACGCTCAAACCCAGTTCGCGACCCACCTGTTCGGCGGCGGCGACGGTGCTGCCGAAGGCGAGCAGGGCGACGCGGTTGCCCTGCAGGCGCAGCTCGCCCTTGCCGATCGGCAGGGTCGACAGATCGCTGCCGGCATCCACGCCGGTACCGCTGCCGCGCGGGTAGCGCACCGCTGCCGGGCCGGGGTGCTGCAGGCCGGTGCTGAGCATCTGCCGGCACTCGGCCTCGTTGGACGGAGCCATCACCACCATGTTCGGCACGCAGCGCAGGAAGCTGAGGTCGAGGTTGCCGGCGTGGGTCGCACCATCGGGGCCGACGACGCCGGCGCGGTCGATCGCGAACAGCACATCCAGATCCTGGATGGCCACGTCATGCACCAGCTGGTCGTACGCGCGCTGCAGGAAGGTGGAATAGATCGCCACCACCGGCTTGCCACCCTGGGTGGCCATGCCTGCAGCCAAGGTCACCGCGTGCTGCTCTGCGATGGCCACATCGAAGTAGCGCTGCGGGTACTCCCTGCTGAAGCGCACCAGGCCGGAGCCTTCGCGCATCGCCGGGGTGATGCCATACAGGCGCGGCTCGGCCGCAGCGGCGTCACACAGCCAGTCGCCAAACACGTCGGTATAGGTCGGCTTCTTCGCGCCGGTCTTGGCCACCAGGCCCTTGTCCGGATCGAACGGGCCCACTGCGTGGTAACCGATCTGGTCGCCTTCGGCCGGCTCGTAGCCCTTGCCCTTGGTGGTCATGACATGCAGCAGCTTCGGGCCCTTGGAGGCACGCAGCGTCTTCAGCGCGGACAGCAGCGCCGGCAGGTCATGGCCGTCGATCGGGCCGGTGTAATGGAAGCCCATTTCCTCGAACATCGTGGACGGCACGAACATGCCCTTCCAGTGTTCTTCCCAGCGCTTCACGAAACGGGCGGGGTTGTTCTTCTTGTCGCCGAGGATCTTCTTGCCGCCTTCGCGCAGCGCATTGAGCGTGCGGCTGCCGGTGGCGCGGCCGAGCATCTTGGTCAGCCCGCCCACCGCCTCGGAGATCGACATGTTGTTGTCGTTGAGGATCACCAGCAGGTTCGGTTCCGGTTCCATGCCGCCGGCGTGCATCAGCGCTTCGAACGCCATGCCGGCGGTCATCGCGCCGTCGCCGATCACGGCCACGACCTTGCGGTCGTCACCTTCGGTCTGGCGCGCGATGGCCATGCCCAGCGCTGCCGAGATCGAGGTCGAGGAATGGCCAACCCCGAAGGTGTCGTATTCGCTCTCTTCGCGCTTGGGGAACGGCGCGACGCCGTCCTTCTGCTTGACGGTGTGGATCTCGTCGCGGCGACCGGTCAGGATCTTGTGCGGATACGTCTGGTGGCCGACGTCCCAGACCAGCTGGTCAACCGGGGTCTGGTACAGGTAGTGCAGGGCCACGGTGAGCTCGATCACGCCCAGGCCGGCGGCGAAGTGGCCGCCGCTTTTGCCAACCGATTCGATCAGGTAGGCACGCAGTTCATCGGCAACCGCCGTCAGTTCGGATTCGTCGAACGTGCGCAGGTCATCCGGTGTCTGGATGCGCGCGAGGCGGGGATAGCGGGCAGAGTCGATCATCATGTTCGCACTTGTTCTGAACGCCCATTTTCGCCCTCAAACGGGGGTGGGGCAAGCAAACGCCGCCGTCCGTGACAGGACGGTGAGGGTTGCAATTTCAGGTGTTCAGGTGCAGAGCTTGGAACGCTTGGGCAGCTGGGCCCTCAGGAACGCCATCTGGTCGGCCAGGATGTTGCGGTTGGACAGGATCAGGTGCTCGATCCAGCTCGGCCGGTAGGGCACCGCCAGCAATGGCATGCCGGCCTGTTGCGGGGTGCGGTCGCTCTTGCGCGAATTGCAGTGGAAGCAGGCGGTGACTACGTTTTCCCAGGTATCCAGGCCGCCTTTGGACAAGGGCATGACGTGGTCGCGGGTCAGGGTCGGGCGTCCGAACTGCTGGCCACAGTAAAGACAGAGATGGGCATCGCGGGCGAACAGGGCCGGGTTGGTCAGGTTCGGTGTCGGGTCCAGCGCGCGTGAGCGGGCATGGCCGCGCGCGGCGATGATCGGGTGCAGATCCATCCCGCTCTGCATGCCACTGCGACGATTTGTCCCACCGTGGATGTGCAGGCAGGGGTCGCCGAGTGTCCAGGCGACGGCATCGCGGGCGTAGAGGCAGGCGGCGTCCTGCCAGGTGATCCAATCCAGGACCCGCCCGTGACCATCAAGTGAGAGCAACCGGACCGTGCCGGGGCGATGCAGCGTCGTGGCGTTGGGCGATGCTTCGGCGCCCGGAGCAGAAAACGGAGCTCCGGCTTCGATCAGACCCAAGCGTGTAGTGTCTGTCTCCATCGGGAAAACAGCTTATACCTGAATGTTGACGATTTGTGTATCGCCCAGGGGGCGATACACAAATCGTCAACATTCAGGTCCGCGCATTCCGCATCCCAGCCCGCCGATGGCGGGTTGGGATGCCCACGCATTCCTCCTATCCCCCGCGCCGTCGGCGCGCCCCCCTTAACAAAGGGGGGCTTTTCTCCAGATGGATTTCGGGGGTTTCCATCCACGCATGGCGTGTATCTATGTGTCGACCAAGGTCGACACCTACCAACAGCCGCGGGGAACTGTCAGGGGCGGGGCGGTGTGGGCTGGCAGGACCGTTGGCGCCATGGATGGCGCCATCGAGCCCCCAGGGATGGGTTTACGGCGTGTCCTGCCAGCCCACACCGCCACGCCATCCCGTAGAAAACCAGCTGTTGCTGTCGCGGTTGCCGGCCAGCGGCCGGCACTACCGCGGGTGCCGGGCGCGGCCCGGCTCAGGCGCCGAAGCGTTCGTCGTCCATTGCCATCAGCGGTGCGGCACCCGCCTGGATGGCGGCGGCGTGGCCGAGGGTGCGCGGAAGCACGCGGGCAAAGTAGAAGCGCGCGGTCTCGCGCTTGCCCTGGGCGAAGGCGGCGCCGTGCGCGCTGGCATCGGCGGCGGCCACGCTGCGGGCCCACCAGTAGGCCAGCACCACATAACCCGAATAGAACAGGTAGTCGTAGCTGGCTGCACCCAGTTCGTCCGGGTTGGCGGCCGAACGCTGCAGCACGTCCATCGTCAGCTTGCCCCACTCGGCGGCCTTGGCGCGCAGCGGGCCGATGAACTCGGCCAGGCTTTCGTTGCCTTCATTCGCCTTGGCGAACGCTTCGATCTCGGCCAGCATCAGCTTCAGGCCGGCGCCCTGGCTGGATGCGGTCTTGCGGCCGATCAGGTCCAGCGCCTGGATGCCGGTGGTGCCTTCATACAACGTGGTGATGCGGGCATCGCGGGCGAGCTGTTCCATGCCGTGTTCGCGGATGTAGCCGTGGCCACCGAAGCACTGCAGGGCGTTGTAGGTGTTCTCGATGCCCCATTCGGTCTGGCAGGCCTTCGAGATCGGGGTCAGGAAGCTCACCAGCGTGTCAGCGCGCTCACGCTCGCCGGCATCTTCTGCATGGTGGGCCACGTCGATCAGGGTGGCGGCATGCAGGGCCAGCAGGCGGCTGCCTTCCACCAGCGACTTGATGGTCAGCAGCATGCGACGCACGTCCGGATGCACCAGGATCGGGTCGGCCGGCTTGTCCGGGAACTTGGTGCCGCTGAGTGAACGCGACTGCAGGCGCTCGCGGCTGTACTTCAGCGCGTTCTGGTAGGCGCGCTCGGACAGGCCGATGCCCTGCAGGCCGACGCCCAGGCGAGCAGTGTTCATCATGGTGAACATCGCCTGCAGGCCCTTGTGCGGCTGGCCGACCAGGTAGCCCTGCGCGCCATCGAAATTCATCACGCAGGTGACCGAGCCCTTGATGCCCATCTTGTGCTCGATCGAGCCGCAGCGCAGCGCGTTGCGCTCACCGACGTTGCCCTCGCGATCGACCTTGAACTTCGGGGTGACGAACAGCGAGATGCCCTTGGCGCCCGGGGGAGCGTCGGGCAGCTTGGCCAGCACCAGGTGCACGATGTTGCCGGTCAGGTCGTGCTCGCCCGCGGTGATGAAGATCTTGGTGCCGGTGATCGAATAGCTGCCATCGGCGTTCGGCTCGGCCTTGGTCTTGAGCAGGCCCAGGTCGGTGCCGCAATGCGGCTCGGTCAGGCACATGGTGCCGGTCCAGCGGCCTTCGATCAGCGGCTTCAGGAAGGCCTCGTGCTGCCAGGCTTCGCCGTGCTGCTTCAGCGCTTCGATGGCGCCGTGCGACAGCAGCGGGAAATTGCCCCAGGCGAGGTTGGCGGCGTTGATCATTTCATTGAGCGGCACGCCCAGCGTGTGCGGCAGGCCCTGGCCGCCCAGTTCCGGCGACGCGGTCAGGCCGGTCCAGCCGCCGTCGACGAACTGATCGTAGGCCTGCTTGAAGCCGGGTGGGGTGGTCACTTCGCCGCTGGCCTGGTCGAGCACGCAGCCGATCTCGTCGCCCACGCTGTTGAGCGGGGCCAGCACGCTGGCGCTGAAGCGGCCGGCTTCTTCCAGCACGGCATCGACGACATCGGCGGTGGCGTCGGTGAAGCCCAGGCGGGCGAACAGCGGCTCGACCTTCAGCACATCGTGCAGGCCGAAACGAAGGTCGGAAAGCGGGGCGGTGTAGCTGCTCATCGGTGCGTCTCGATTTGATCAGTAACAGGGGGAGCGGCGCGATGCGTCGCGGCGGAAAGCGGAGATCAGCGCAGTACGCCGGGCAGGCCCGGGGCCTGGTTGAGCGTGCTGCGGCTGTTGATGTCGAAGGTGCGCTGCTTCTTTTCCTGCGGCGTGGCCGACACCGTGCCCTTCAGGCTGTAGGCGAGGGTGCGGTTGCTGGCCAGTGCGTCGGCGATCACCAGGCGTGCGGCCGGGCTGGGCTTGAAGTTGACGTTGATGACATCGGCGGAGACGCCGCCGATGGAGATGCCCGGCTTGGCGGACAGGGGGCCGGCCTCGGTGTCGCCGATGGTCAAGGCCAGCGCGACGTCGTCGAAGCTCATCGGCATCGAACTGTAGTTCTGCAGACGCAGGGCGACGGTCCAGTCGCCGTTGGCCTGCACGGTCAGCTGCTGCAGGCTCGCGGCCGGTTCCGAGACACGCTTGACGATGCCATCGCCGCAAGCGACCAGGGCCAGGGTGCACAGGACGATCAAGGCGGTACGGAAGCGGTGGAGCATGGGCGCAGGTCCTCTGAAGGCGGTGCGTGGAATAAGCATACTACGGCGTATGGTGGAAAGGGCGCCTGCGGCGACCGGCCACAGAGGGTAGCGCGTGAAGATGCACGCGAGGCGTGCGCGATGCCGGAATGCGGACGTAGCGTGCCCCGGTTGGGCGGCGCCTCAATCGGCGGAGGTGTCGCGCAGGGGCGCCATCATGCGCAGCGGTGCGAGGTCGTAGCCCATCGCTTCGGCCTTGGCCTTGAGCCGGTCGAACAGGGCGCGGTCCATCTCCGGCAGGCGCGCGAGGATCCACAGATACTTGTGGCCGGGTTCGCCGACCATCGCCCACTGGTAGTCCGGGTCCAGCGCGATCACCCAGTAGTCGGCCCAGACCAGCGGCACCCAGCTCAGCCAGTCGGGAACGAAGCGCACCTGCAGCTGGCCGGGCTGTCCCGCAACGGGCCGCGCCACGCCTTCGGCGACAACCCGCTCGCCATCGGCCTTGCGGCAGGCATTGGTGACGCTGATGCGGCCATCGCGGCGCAGCCCGTAGTTGGCGGTGATCTCGCCCACGCACTGCTTCTGGAACGAGACCGGCAGATGAGCGATCTCGTGCCACTGGCCGGCGTAGCGATCGATGTCCAGTTCACTGACGGCGCGCACGGGCTCGGCAGCGAGTGCCGGTGCGGCGAAAAGCAGCAGGCAGGCGAGCAGGGCAGGGCGCAGATGCATGGGTCGGCTCCGGGCAGGAGGATTGGAGCTTAGGCCAGCGGCGGCATGCCGGTGTAAAAGTTCCATGCGGTGCCGGATCGTGCCTGCCGCCGGCGGTCAGCTACGGATCGAAGGCGCGTTGGCTGCGCTCGTCGCCATCGTAGGTAAGGGTACGTGTGTGCAACGTACCGTTGGACATGTCCCATCTGAAAGTGTCCATGCCGCCGCCGCCGGTGCCCTTCGAATGCAGGCGCACCACGCCACGGGTGAGGTTGTCGGTCAGCAGCAGCTGGGCCGAGCCATCGGCGTCCACGCGCAGCCCGGCGCGGTCGCGCCAACGGGCATCCCCCATGCCCAGCGGGGCGTCCAGGGCGAGAGCAGTGCTGCCGTCTTCAAAGGTACTCAGGCCGCCGCGCTCGACACCGCTGCGGTCGAAGATGAGCAGGCCCGCGGCGCGGCTGCGTCGGTCGTCGTCGCCCGCATCCTGGCCGATCTGCACACGTACCACGCCGCGATCGTCCAGCACCTGCAGCCTTTGCGTGCTGATGCTGTCGGCATGCAGCGGGGCGTTCCGCTGCAGCAGCAGCCAGCCCGTCATGCCCGCGAGCACCAGAAGCAGGGTGGCCAATGCGGCTACCACGTACTGCAGGCGGCGCAGTGACTGCTGCAGGCGGGGCAGGGCGAGGGTGTCGTCCATGTCATCAGTGCTCCATGCAATGAGCCGTAGACGGTACTACAGTGCCAGCGACAATGAACGCGCCAAAAAAAAAGACCTGCATTTCTGAAGGTCTTTGAACATGGTGGCCGAGGACGGAATCGAACCGCCGACACGGGGATTTTCAATCCCCTGCTCTACCAACTGAGCTACTCGGCCATGTAGAAAAAAAAGACCTGCATTTCTGCAGGTCTTCGAAAGTGGTGGCCGAGGACGGAATCGAACCGCCGACACGGGGATTTTCAATCCCCTGCTCTACCAACTGAGCTACTCGGCCACTTGTTTCGTTGCAGCGATGTCGCTGCCGAGGACGCGCATATTACGGACGTAGGACAGGTTCGGCAAGCGTTTTGGAAAAAAACCTTCACATTGGTGTCTGCGGACGGTGGAAGGCCGTGCAAGTGGTTGATCCTGCGTTGGGCCAGCTTGGCCGGAAATGCTGGACGCGGAAAACAGCGGCCCGCCGCTGACGCCAAAGCTGACGGCGCAAGCGATACAGCGCCGGCGTGGGGAAGGCGCCGATGGAACGCTGTTTTCATGGCGCCCATGAGGGCAGGGCGCGGCGTACTGTCGCGGTTCCCTACCCAACGCTGCCCGCAGCAGAGCCATTGGACATGTCCGATTCAACCACCCGCATCGTGCTTGCCTCGCGTCCGCAAGGTGCGCCGGTCGCCGCCAATTTCCGCCTCGAGCAGGCGCCCCTTCCGGCGCTGGGCCCCGGCCAGGTGCTGCTGCGCAACCGTTACCTGTCGCTGGATCCGTACATGCGCGGACGCATGGATGATGGCCCGTCGTACGCACCGCCGGTGTCAGTGGATGCGGTGATGGAGGGCCAGACCGTGGCCGAAGTGCTGCAGTCGCAGGCGCCTGGCCTGGCGGTGGGCGACCTGGTGCTGGCCCCGGGTGGTTGGCAGACCCATGCCGTGGTGGCAGGCGATGCGATCAGCCGGCGCCTGGATCCGGCCGGGCTGCCGCTGAGCACGGCATTGGGCGTGTACGGCATGCCGGGGTTCACCGCGTACTCCAGCCTGATCGAAATCGGCAAGCTGCAACCCGGTGAGACCCTGGTGGTGGCTGCTGCCAGCGGACCGGTCGGTGCCACCGTGGCGCAGTTGGCCAAGCTGCAGGGTGCGCGGGTGGTCGCCATCGCCGGTGGCGAGGCCAAGCGTGCGTACCTGGAAACACTGGGTGTGGACGTGGCGCTGGACCATCGCGCCTCCGATTTTGCAGCGCAGCTGCGTGCTGCCGTACCGGATGGCATCGACGTGTATTTCGAGAACGTGGGCGGGCATGTGCTCGACGCCGTGCTGCCGCTGCTCAATGATTTCGCGCGCATTCCGGTGTGCGGCACCATCGCCACCTACAACGCCCGCGGCGTCGCGCAGCCTGGGCCGGATCGGCTGCCGGCGCTGTTCAGCCAGATCCTGCGCCAGCGGCTGACCGTGCGGGGCTTCATCGTCCATGACTTCAAGCATCGGTGGCCGGATTTCGAGCGCGACATGCCGCAGTGGCTGCGCGATGGGCGCATCCAGTACCGCGAAGACGTCGTGCAGGGGCTTGAGAATGCACCGGAAGCCTTCTTCGGCCTGCTGCAGGGGCGCAACTTCGGCAAGCTGGTGGTGAAGCTGGATTGAGCGACTGCTTCGCGGACCTGGATCTGGACGCATGCCGCGTACCGGAGGGCGTCGGCGCTGCATCGGTACGAAGGCTGCACGCGCTGTTCGCGGGCAGCCGACCGCCGCATCACGCAGGCGCGGATAGCGTTGTCTGCGTCACGCCGGCCTGTTGCCGGCGTTGTGGGAGCGATTCATGACCGAACACGACAAGAAGACCTCGAACGCCCACGAAGGCGTGCAGGAAAGTCGGCAGGACCGGCAGCAGGATGAAGTGGCCAAGCAGCGCCCTGGCCAGCAGGACCAGAAGGTACGTGACGCGCATTCGCGTGCACCGGTGCGCAAGGACGGCGGGCAGGACCCGGCCTGAGCGGTTCGCCAAAACAGAAAGCCCCGGCAGTGCCGGGGCTTTCTGTTTTTCATATGGTGGAGCCAAGGAGGATCGAACTCCTGACCTCGTCATTGCGAACGACGCGCTCTCCCAGCTGAGCTATGGCCCCATGGGGGGTGTTGCATCCCGTGGGCAGCGGAGCTGGCGCCACGTGACGTCCCTAGCATAGCGCTGGCCGGTGCCGGCTGCAAAGGGGCAGGTCGAACACAGCGGCGCAGGTGATCTGCGCCGCTGCAGGCCTGGCTCAGGGCAGCAGGGCCGCCGCGCGCTGGATCGCGATGTCGGTCGCAGCCGACACGCCATGCAGGTGGATGCAGGCGTGGATCATTCCCGGCAGGCGCTCCAGCGTGCAGTCCACGCCCGCCTCCCGCAGCTGCGCGGCGTACTGTTCAGCTTCGTCGCGCAGCGGGTCGAACTCACAGCTCAGTACCGTCGCCGCCGGCAGCCCGCGCAGATCTGCGGCGTGCAGGGGCGAAGCCAGCGACTGCCGGCGGTCACCGTCGCCCAGATAGGCCTGCCAACAGCGCTGCATCAGTTCGGCGTTGAGGTAGTAGCCGTCGGCGAACTCGCGGTAGCTGCTGCTGGACATGGTGGCGTCCAGTGCCGGGTACAGCAGCAGTTGATGCGATGGCAGCGGCAGTCCCTGATCGCGCAGCAACAGGCAGCACGCTGCGGCGAGATTGCCGCCCGCGCTGTCGCCGCCTATGACCAGGCGTGCTGGATCAAGCCCCAGGTCTGCAGCATTGGCCTGCAGCCACAGCCAGGCGTCGACGACGTCGTGCAGCGGCGTCGGGAACGGATGTTCCGGCGCCAGTCGATAACCGACGGCCGCGATGACATGGCCGCTGGCATTGGCCAGAGCCCGGCAAGGGCCGTCATAGACCGCCAGCGAGCACTGGAACCAGCCACCGCCGTGGGCGAACAGCAGGGCAGGGCACGGGTCCGTGCTGATGGCTGCGGGCGTGTACAGGCGCACAACCAGCGCATGGCCGTCGCGCGCGCTGATGACGTGCTCCACGACATGCGATACCGCCTCGGTGGCGCCCTGCAGCGTGGGCAGCGCCTGCTCGCTCAGTGCGCGCAGTTCCAGCAGATCGTCCGGCAGCGGTTGCGCCGCTACCGCATCCACGAACGCCTGCAACGCAGGTTCAAGCGGCATGGTCAGCCTCCTGCAGGAACGGCAGCAGCTGGGCGAGGAAGGCCTGCGGTGCTTCTTCCATGATGAAGTGGCCACAGCCCGGAACGACGCTGCCGCGCAGATCATCGGCGTGCGGCTGCAGGGTCAGCATCGGGGCGTTGCCGGTGGCGTGCTCGGCGCCGATGGCCAGCACCGGCATCGTCAACCGGCGTTGTGCGCGGACCTGGTTCTGGCGGATGGTTTCCGGAATCGCGCGGTACCAGGCAAACCCTGCACGCAACGCGCCGGGGCGGCTGTAGGCGGCGATGTAGGTTTCGCTGGCCACCGCATCGCGCCGGTACGACCAGCGGTCGAACATGAAGTCCAGGTAGGCGCGTTCGCGACCGCTGATGAGTGCCTCGGGCAGATCGGCCACCTGGTTGAACATGAAGTGCCACAGGAAGATGTTGTCGGCTGGCGCGGCGAAGATGCCCGGCTCAGGTGCCAGCCCGGGAATCACCGCTTCGGTCACGGCCAGGCGCTGTACCGCCTGCGGCTGGTCGCTGGCCAACGCATAGGCGATCCACATGCCGATGTCATGGCCGACCACCTGGTAGCGCTCGTGGCCGAGGGCCTGCATGGTTTGATGCAGTACCGCGGCGGCACTGCCGGTGTCGTAACCGTGTGCGGGACGATCGGATTCGCCGATGCCGGGCGGGTCGACCGCGATCGCTTCGAAACCGGCCTCGGCCAGTGCGTGCAGCACGTGGCGCCAGGCGTACCAGGTCTGCGGCCAGCCCGGGATCAACAGCACCGGTTGCCCGCTGCCAGCGGAGACGCAATGCACGCGCTGGCCGTCGATGCGCAGGTAGTGGTGGCGCAGGGTGTCGTCGCCGGGGGTACCAGCGGTGGGGATGTTCGTCATGGGAATGTTCCGGTGGGGGCTCAGGCGATGCCGAGCATGTGCTGCATCTGGGCGCTGCTGATCGGCGCGCCGGCGAAGTCGTCGAAGATCTTGTCGGTGACCGGGATGATGTGGTCGCGGATGAAGGCGGCACCTTCGCGCGCGCCGGCTTCCTGGTCCTTCAGGCAGCACTCCCACTCCAATGTTGCCCAGCCGGCGTAGTCGTACTGCGCCAGCTTGGAGAAGATCGACTTGAAATCGACCTGGCCATCGCCCAGCGAGCGGAAGCGGCCCGCGCGTTCGGTCCAGTCGGCGTAGCCACCGTAGATGCCCTGACGGCCATTGGGGCGGAACTCCGCGTCCTTGACATGGAACATGCGGATCAGCGGATGGTAGATGTCCAGGAACTGCAGGTAATCCAGCTGCTGCAGCACGAAGTGGCTGGGATCGAACAGGATGCGGCAGCGCTCGTGCTGGCCCACACGCTCGAAGAAGCGTTCGAAGCTGGTGCCATCGTGCAGGTCTTCGCTGGGATGGATTTCGTAGCAGAGGTTGATGCCGTTGTCCTCGCAGGTGTCGAGGATCGGCCGCCAGCGGCGTGCCAGCTCATCGAACGCGGTATCGATCAGGCCCGGCGGACGCTGCGGGAACGGGAACAGGTAGGGCCAGGCGAACGAGCCGGAGAAGGTGCCCATGTCCTGCAGGCCGAGCCGGCGCGAGGCGCGGGCGGCCAGATGCAGCTGCTGCTGCGCCCATTCGCTGCGGGCCTTCGGGTTGCCGCGCAGTGCTTCCGGTGCGAAGCCATCGCACAGCTCATCGTAGGCCGGATGCACGGCGACCAGCTGGCCCAGGATGTGGGTGGTCAGTTCGCTGACCTGCAGGCCGTGCTCGGCCAGGGTGCCACGCAGGTCATCGCAGTAGTCCTGGCTGTCGGCAGCGGTGGCCAGGTCGAACAGGCGCGCGTCCCATGCCGGAATCTGCAGGGCCTTGAAGCCATGGCCGGCCGCCCAGGCGGCGATGCCGGACAGGCTGTCGAACGGCGCCTGGTCGCCAGCGAACTGCGCCAGATGCAGGCTGGGGCCTTTGAGGGTTTGCATGTGTTGCTCCAATTGTTTGTCGGTCGACAAAGAATAGGCGCGCGCATCGGGATGGTCAACACCCGCGTTACACTGCGCGCCTCAGAACGGCAGGCAGGCAGATGGCAGGGCGACCGCGCGAATTCGACAGGGACCAGGCATTGCGCAAGGCGATGCTGCTGTTCTGGCAGCACGGCTATGAGGGCACCTCGATGTCGGCGCTGGTCGAAGCGCTTGGCATTGCCTCGGCGCGCATCTACGCCGCGTTCGGCAGCAAGGAGCAGTTGTTCCGCGAAGCGGTGACGCTGTACGAAGAAGGCGAGGGCGGCTTCGCGCCGCGCGCGCTGGAACAGGCATCACTGCGCGATGCGATCGGCAGCATGCTGCGTGATGCCGTGTTGACCTACACCCGCCGCGGTCGTCCGCATGGCTGCCTGGTGGTGTCATCGGCCAGCAGCGTGTCACCGGATGGCGAGGGCGTACGTGACTGGCTGGCCAGCCATCGTCGCCAGCGCACCGCAGCGATCATCGCGCGGCTGCAGCAGGCGCAGGCAGACGGCGGGCTGGCGGCCGATCTGTCCGTGCAGGCCTTGGGCGATCATTTCGCCACGGTGCTGCATGGCATCTCGGTGCAGGCGCGTGACGGCGTCAGCCGCGAACGCCTGCTGGCGATGGTCGAGGTTGCGCTGGCGCCGTTGCCAAAGGCCGGCTGAGGGCGGACTGTGCCGAAAACGGCTTGATGCCCCCGCTGTCTGCAGGCGCAACGAAATTGTAACAATTTGGAGGATAATGGCCGCTTGCGCAGTTTTCCTCCTATTTGCCGCCCGGTCAGCGCAGGCCGCACGGACGCCTCCTCAGAGCTTTCGATGCCTTCCCATTCCGATTCCCGCCGTTCGTCGGGCATGTCGTCCTCCCTCGTTTCCTTCCGTCGCCATCCGCTGGCCCTGGCCTGTGCAGGCCTGGCCCTGGCTGCCAGCTTCGGTGCTGCCGCACAGGACAGTGCGCCGACCCCGACCGGGCTGGACACCATCACCGTGACCGCCGAGCACCGCGAGCAGAACCTGCAGGAAGTGCCGGTGTCGGTTGGCGTGGTGCAGGGCGAGCGCATGCGCGACTTCACAGCCGGCGGCGACGATACCCTGCTGGCGCTGTCCGGCCGCGTGCCGAGCCTGTATGCGGAAACCACCACCGGCCGCATCTTCCCGCGCTTCTACATCCGCGGCCTGGGCAACATCGATTTCTACCTGGGTGCCTCGCAGCCGGTGTCGATCATCCAGGACGACGTCGTGCTGGAGCACGTGGTGCTGAAGTCCAACCCGGTCTATGACGTCGACCAGGTGGAAGTGCTGCGCGGTCCGCAGGGCTCGCTGTTCGGCCGCAACACCACCGCCGGCATCGTCAAGTTCGACACCCTCAAGCCGACCCAGGACTACAGCGGCCGTGTCAGCGCCAGCTACGCTTCCTACAACAGCGTGTCGATCGACGGTGGCTTCGGTGGCCCGATCAACGACATCGCTTCGTTCCGCGTGTCGGCCCTGTACCAGCACCGCGACGACTACGTCGACAACACCTACACCGGCCCCAGCGCCGACGGCACGGTCAGCCCGAGGAAGAACGCCATGGGCGGCTTCGACGACCGCAACGTGCGCGCGCAGCTGCTGCTGACCCCGAGCGACCAGTTCTCGATCCTCGCCTCGGCCCACGCCCGCGACTACGAAGGCACCTCGACCCTGTTCCTGCGCAACGCGCTGACCAAGGGCTCGAACAAGACCGACGTGCCGCGTGACCAGGTCGCCTACGACGAGGCCGACAACAACCCGCAGGCGTACAAGACCTACGGCGGTTCGGTGAAGGCGCGTTATGACTTCGGCGCGATCGACTTCACCTCGATCACCGCGTACGAGACCACCTCCGGTTACAGCCGCGGTGACACCGACGGCGGCGCCGCGGTCAACTTCCCGGTCAATGGCGTGCCGAACGGCTATGGCCAGTCGATGGGCCAGATCCGTGACCTGGACCAGTGGACCCAGGAATTCCGCCTGGCCAGCCACGATGACAGCGCCCTGCAGTGGCAGGCCGGCGCGTTCTACTTCAACGGCAGCGACACCACCGACTTCTACCAGCGCGCCTGGTTCCTGAAGGGCGCGGCGCGCAACCCGAACAACTGGGTGCGCCTGCGCAACAAGAACACCTCGTGGGCCGGTTTCGGCCAGCTCAGCTACGCCTTCACCGACAAGTTCACCGTCACCGCCGGCCTGCGCCAGACCCGTGATGAGAAGCACACCCGTCTGTTGAAGACCGCCGACACCGCCGCAGGTGCAGTCACCTACAAGGGCCGCACCGACGTCAAGATGACCGACACGACCCCGAGCTGGGATCTGAGCGCGATGTATCAGATCACCCCGGACGTGAGCGTCTATGCGAAGGTCGCGCGCGGCTTCCGTGGCCCGACCATCCAGGGCCGTTCGGCAGTGTTCAACGCT
This sequence comes from Stenotrophomonas sp. PA-6-5C, assembly GCF_021605635.1. Taxonomy (NCBI): domain Bacteria; kingdom Pseudomonadati; phylum Pseudomonadota; class Gammaproteobacteria; order Lysobacterales; family Lysobacteraceae; genus Stenotrophomonas; species Stenotrophomonas sp. PA-6-5C. The sequence continues at coordinate 50,824 of NZ_WKEE01000024.1, read as the reverse complement.
GACTTCACCACCGCCGATTCGGAGACGATCCTGTCCTGGGAAGCCGGCGTGAAGAGCAGCCTGTGGGACAACCGCCTGCGCTTGAATGCCACCGCGTTCACCTACACCGTCAACGACATCCAGCTCAACGGCAACGATTCGGACGGCAACGGCGTGCTGTTCAACGCCGACAAGGCCAAGGCCTACGGCTTCGAAGCGGACATGGAGCTGCGCCCGATCCCGAACCTGACCCTGAGCGCCGGCCTGAGCCTGCTGCACAGCGAAATCAAGGACAAGCGCGTGTATGCGCAGGTCTGCGCACTGAACGGCAAGGTCGTGTGCACCGTCGATGACCCGACGATCAAGGTCGGTGCCAACACCTTCGCCCAGATCGATGGCAATCCGCTGCCGAACGCGCCGAAGTACAACATCAACCTGGCCGCGCGCTACGACTTCCCGCTCAGCGATGCGGGCACGATGTTCGTGTCCACCGACTGGAACAAGCAGGGCTACACCAGCTTCGTGCTGTACGACAGCCAGGAGTTCAATTCGAAGGGTGACTTCGAAGGCGGCCTGAAGATCGGCTACTCGGGCAACTACGGCGCGTATGAAGTGTCGCTGTTCGCGCGCAACATCACCAACGAGAAGAACCTCAAGGGTGTGATCGAGAACTACATGGCCGCGGTCTACAACGAGCCGCGTACCGTCGGTGTTTCGCTGAACATGAACTGGTAAGCGGCATCGGTCGGTACCGCACGCGGTACCGACACCTTTGCACTTCCCTCCAGACGCCCTGCCTGTGCAGGGCGTTTGCCGTTGTGGGAACTGAGACGCGGAATCGACGCCCCGCAGGTGCAGGGCGTCGTGACGGGTCTACTTGGCGGCAGGCGTGACAGCAGGGGCCAGTTCGGCGAACAGGCCGCCGAGCACACCCATGGTGGCCGTGTCCGCGCCCATGTCTTCGGCGGCGTTGGCAATGGCGATCACGCCACTGTTCTGTGCGGGGAACAGCACCACCCAGGCCAGCCAGTTGCCATCGGAGCCACCGTGTACCAGCACCGGGCCCTGGCGGCCGGCGATCGACGGCTGCACGCCCCAGTCCAGACCCAAGGGGCTGCCCGGTTGCGCGCTCTGCATCAGCGTGTAGGACGCCGGTGTCAACAGCGTGCCCTTGCCATGGCTGCCCGCGAGCTGGTCGATGGCGAACAGCGCCAGGTCCTGCAGGCGCATGTGCAGGTTGCCGGCGGCGGTGTAGATCGGCGGTACGCCATCATCGGCTTTCTGTGGCGCGCGGGTGACGGGCTTGCCGCCGCGGTGGCCCAACGGCTGCCCTGTCGTGGTCGGCCCGAAGCCGGCACCGGTCATCTTCAGTGGCTGGAACACCTCGCGTTGGATCAGCGTTTCCACGTCCTTGCCGGTGGCGCGCTCGGCGATCACGGCCGCGATCAGGAAACCGCTGTTGCTGTAAGCGAATTCCGTTCCCGGCGGGTGGATCGGCGCCTCGGACAGCGCGGCCTTGATGTAGGCCTCGCGTTGTATGGGCAGGGCACGCGTGTCGGTGAAGAACGCATCCAATGCGGCGCCATCGGTGAGGTTCTCCGGCAGACCGGCGCGGTGCGACAGCAGCTGCACCAGCGTGACATTGCGGTAGGCCGGCTGCATCTGTGCCGTGAGGTCGGGCAGCATCGTCGACAGCGGCGCATCCCACTTCAGCACGCCCTGTTCGACCAGGCGCGCGATCATCGCCACGGTGATCGGTTTACCGGTCGAGCCGATCATCCAGGCATCGCCGGTGCTGGCGGCCACCTTCTCATCATTGCGGCGCACGCCGCTGACGGCCTGCTCGGCGATCTTGCCATCGCGGATCACCAGCGCTCCCATGGCCGGCGTCGTGGTGCCCTGCAACGCCTGTGCAATGCGTGCCTGCAGGTCATCGGCGGCGCTGGCACTTGCGGCAACGCACAGGAGTGAAACGCCCAGCCATCGGCGCAGGTGGCGCATGGGGCGGGAGGGGGAAGCTGCGGTCCGTTCGGAGATGATCGTGTGCATGGGAGTCCTTTGCGCAGCAGCGTGGGCAGGACCTACGCCGACGGCATCGGTCCTGCGGGGTGTGTCGTCTACTCGTGCCTTGAACAGGCGTACAAGGTGACGTGCGATTCACTCTTGCATGCCGTCGACGCAGGCGTATGTGTCTGCAGTCATGTACATAAACCGAGCGGCGCGATCCTGTTGGCGGACGTACAGGATCGCGGCAGGGCTCGCCCCAGGGAGCAATCAGCGCCGCATGGGTTTCGAGAGGCGGTAGCGCGACGTGTCGCGCGCTGCAGGCACGTGCCGCGCGCGCTCATGGCCATGCCCGGGTGTGCCGTCGCCGCGCTGCATGCGCGACGACGGCAGGGGGCTCAAGCGGCGGGCAACAGCGGTGCCAGCACCGGCTCCAGTTCCTGCTGGCGCCATCCGGCCAATGCGGCAGGCCACCGCCGATGCTCCAGATAGCTTTCCAGATGCTTGCGCGAGGCCAGTACGCCGTCGGCCAGACCGAGCTCGCGGCTGCGTTCGGCTACTGCATCCTGCAGCTTCTTCAGCAGCTGCTTGCTGGCATCGCTGGCCTGCATCGCCAATGGTGCATCGGCTTCATCGGCCAAGGGAGTATCCAGCGCCTCCCATACCGCAGCGGCAAGCTTGCGCGGCGCCTTCGGGAACTGTTCGAACAGCTTGCTCAATGCGGTGGCATCGGCAGGCGGCGTGCGTGCCAGGGTCGCGGCCAGCTCGTTGTCCAGGATCCAGCTGCGCGGACGGTCGCTGGCGCGCGCCTGCACGTCGCGCCAGCGCAGCAGGCGCAGCAGGCGGCGCTGCGCGGGCGCGTCCAGGAACTGCGCCGAGCGCATGCCCAGGTGTGGCCAGCGGTCTTCGTCATTGGCGACGCTGGCCAGCAGGCGCTCGCCGTCGTCGTGCAGCCACTGCTGGCGCCCCAGCGATTCCAGCTTGGCGGAAATCGCGTCATGCATCGCGAAGAGATGCTCGACGTCGTCGGCGGCGTACTTCAGCTGTGAATCCGACAGCGGCCTGCGCATCCAGTCAGAGCGGGTTTCGCCCTTTTCCAGTGCCACGCCGGTGATCTCCTGCACCAGCTTCTGGTAGCCCATGCCAGCACCAATGCCGGCCAGGGCGGCGCCGATCTGGGTGTCGAACAATGGGCGCGGCAGCACGCCGCAGGTCCACTTGAACGCCACCAGGTCTTCGCTGGCGCTGTGCATCACCTTGGTGATGGATTCATCGGCCAGCCAAGGCGCCAACGCCTCGGGCATGCCGGGAATCAACGGGTCGATCAGCAGGATGTCCTCGCCGACGGCCATCTGCACCAGCGCCAGTTGCGGCCAGAAGGTGCGTTCACGGATGAATTCGGTATCCAGGCCGATGCGGGTCGGCCGTTGCTGGCGGTATGTGTCCAGCTCGGCGGGGGTGGTGATCCAGGTTGCCACAGGTCAGGGCCTACTACTCGTGTTTGCTCAGGCAGGGGAGAATAGCCTAACGTCGGTCCGCATCCGTGCCGAAGGAGGCCCTGCTTGCGTTTTCTGCTGTCGCCCGTGCTGTGTACCGCCTTGGCCGTGGGCCTGGCCGGTTGCACGCCGTCGCTCCCTGCGCAGACCTCCGGTGGTACCGCAGGCCATCCGGTCGATCCCGCACCAGAGGCCGGTCCGGCACCTGGTAGCGGGCAGGGCACGGTGACCATTGCCGGTGACGATGCGGCCGAAGACATCCAGCAGTGGACGCCGCCGCGGGTCGATCGCCAGGGACGTACGCGGGCACAGCTGCGCCGGGCCGCCGATCAGGCATTCGCGCGGGGGCATCTGTACGAAGATGGCGATGCAGCAGTGCCGCTGTGGCTGGCGGTGCAGGAAGAGGAACCCGACGACCGCCAGGCGCGTCTGGGCCTGCAACGTGCGAAGCAGCGCCTGCTGCAGCAGGCCGATGCGTTGCTGCAGCAGCCATTGCGGCAGCGTGAAGCGCTGGCCGAAGCCGGGCGCCAGGCGCTGGTACTGCTGACCCTGGCGCCGAAGGACGAGAAGGTGCGCGCGCTGCAGGGCCGGGTGGAGACGGCGCAGCGCGTGGTCGCCTACAACCGCGCTGGCGAAGACGATCTGCGTGCCGACCGGATAGGTGAAGAGGGTGATGGCGCCATCGGCAACTTCCGCGAGGCACTGGCGTTGGACCCGCATAGCCGACGCGCGCGGCAGGGCTTGGCCGCGGCGGAAAGCGGGCTGATCCGGCGGGCCGAGGACGCCGCGCGCATCCGTGATTTCGCCAGTGCCGGCGCCTGGTTGGCAGAAGCCAGCAAGGTGCGGGATTCGTCACCGACCATCGCCGATGCGTTCGAGCGCATCGAGCAGATCCGTGCAGCAGCGCTGGTCCAGCTGCGCGATGGCGGACTGCATGATCTGACCACCCCGCAGGGATTGAAGCCTGCGCGCGAGAAGCTGGCCGAAGCGCTGCGCATCGCCTTGCCGGGCGACGCGGTGGTGGCCCAACTGCGCGAGCGCATCGAGCTGGCCACCCACTACGGCAGCTTCCGGCCCGGACAGGTGTTCAGCGATGCACTGCGTGATGGCGGCCGTGGACCGCAGATGATCGTGGTGCCGCACGGCGGATTCCAGATGGGTGCCAGTGATACCGAGCCGGGCGCAACCGATGCAGAGCGGCCGTCGCACTATGTGCGCTTCGAGCGCGGTTACGCGATGGCGATCACCGAGATCACCGTGGGCGACTTCGAGCGCTATGTGAAGGCGACCAATGCCCGTCCACGCGCGACCCGACGTGGACATTCGGTGGTCTATGACGAGCGCAGCGGCAATTTCATCCGTCGCAGTGGGGTCGACTGGCGGTCCGACTATGACGGCGGGCGGGCACTGGGCAATTCACCGGTGATGCACGTCAGCGTGCGTGACGCGGAGAACTACGCGACCTGGCTGTCCGAGCAGACCGGCCGCAGCTACCGCCTGCCCAGCGAGGCCGAGTTCGAGTACGCGATGCGTGCCGGCAGCAGTGGCCGCTACCCGTGGGGCGATGCCGGGCTGCCGCCGGAAGGCAGTGGCAATTACACCGGCAGCAAGGACGCTTCACCCTCCGGCAGGCATTGGCACAACGCCTTTGTCGGCTACGGCGATGGTTGGTGGGGGCCGGCGCCCGTGGCCAGTTTCCAGGCAAACGGCTTCGGGCTGCACGACATGGGCGGCAACCTGAGCGAGTGGGTGGCCGACTGCTGGCATGCCAGCTATCGGCGCGCGCCGGCCGATGGTGTGGCCTGGTTCAACCCGGGCTGCCGTTCACGGGTGATCCGGGGTGGCAACTGGGCCAATGCCCCGGAGCAGACCCGGGCGGCCTGGCGGCAATCGCAGGATTCGGATACCACCAACGCGCGCATCGGCTTCCGCCTGGTCCGCGGGATCTGACGGACACGCCTGGATCGGCGCCGGCTTCACCCGCCGCAGGCAGTGTCGCACTAAGATTGCGCCGTGCCCGCCGGCCGGCGGGGTCAGCCGGAAGACCTGCCGATGCGCAACGATCCTTTTTCCCGCTCGCCGCAGCAGCGGCGTGGCCTGTTCGGCAACATCCGCTGGTGGGTGCTGCTGTTGGCCGCCGGCTATGCGGCGTTCTACTGGTTCTCCAACCGTGCGATCGACCCCTATACCGGCGAGAAGGTGCTGATCGACAGCAGCCTGGACGCCAGCCAGGAGAAGGCACTGGGCCTGCAGGCCTACCAGCAGATCCTGTCGCAGGAGCGCCCGCTGGGCCCGAACGAACAGGTCTCGCAGGATGTCCGGGCGATTGCCGAGCGACTGATCGCCAAGGTGGACGTGGTGGAGACCGCGCTGGCGCAGGAACACGGGCTGCAACCGGCACACTTCGCGCGCGACTTCGAGTGGGAAGTGAATGTGATTCCGTCCGAACAGGCCAATGCGTTCTGCCTGCCCGGCGGCAAGATGGCCGTGTACACGGGGCTGATTCCGGTTGCGCGCACCCGCGATGCGATGGCGGTGGTGATGGGCCATGAAATCGCCCATGCGTTGCTGCGCCACGGTGCACAGCGCATGGCCCAGCAGAAGCTGACCCAGATCGGCCAGGTGGCCGGCGCCGCCAGCGGCATGGATGCGCAGCAGCAACAGATGATGATGTCGGCGATGGGCTACGGTTATCTGTTGCCGTATGCGCGCAGCCACGAGACGCAGGCTGATGAAGTAGGCCTGATGCTGGCGGCGGCGGCGTGTTTCGACCCGCGTGAGGCGGTGCCGCTGTGGCAGCGCATGGGGCAGGCAGGTGGCGGCCAGTCGCCGCCGGAATTCTCTTCGACCCACCCCAATCCGGGTACCCGTATCCAGAATCTGCAGGCGTTGATGCCGAAGGCACTGGAGTACCGGCAGAAGTTCTGCGAGCAGGCCAGGTAAAGGGTGGTTCGGCAGGGCTGCGCCCTGCACCCGCCGAAGCAACAGCAACAGCAACAGCAACTGCAACTGCAACTGCAACTGCAACTGCAACTGCAACAGCGGGCTATCCGTGGGATGGCGGGTTGGGTCCGGTTGCGGGAGACGCCGTGAACCCGTCCATGGGGGCTTGGCCGCGGCATCCATGCCGCGGACACTCCCGCAACCGGACCCACCCCGCCTTCGACAGATTTCCGCGATCGGTTGGAATGGCATTACCTGCTTTTGGTGGGTGTCGACCTTGGTCGACACGTAGATCCACGCGATGCGTGGATGCTTTTCGATTTCAATTCGAAATATTCGATCTCGATGGAGATTCATCCACGCATGGCATGGATGGGCCAACCGTCACCGGGAGACTGTCGAAGGTGGGGCGGTGTCGGATTGCGGGGTGTCAGCCGCATGGATGCGGCTGCCAAGCCTACAAGGACGTACTTGCGGCGTCCCCGCAATCCGACACTGCCCCACCAAACCCACAGATAGCTCAGCGCCGGCTGTTGCATTTGACGTTGCCGTTGCTTGAACGCATCTGCAGGTGCAGGGCGCAGCCCTGCCGAACACCCCTTATTTGACCGCCGTCACCTGGACGTCGATCACGCCGTCGCCGACGCGGGCCTGCAGTGCGTCACCCGGTTGCACCTGCTCGACCCGACGCACCAGCGTGCCGTCGTCTGCACGGGTCACGATGCTGTAACCACGGGCGACGGTCGCCAGCGGACTGACTGCTTCCAGCGAACGTGCAAGGCCACGCAGGCGCAGTGCATCACGCTGCAGCAGGCGCTGCAGTGCCGCTTGCGGGCGCCCGCCCAGCGCGGCAAGGCGACGTCGCAGCGCTTCCATCTGCCGTTGCGGATGGTGACCTCGCAACACTGCGGCGGCGTGGCGCAGGCGGGCCGCGCGACGCTCCTGCTGCTGGTTGTGCGCCGCATGCAGTCGACGCCCGAGGTCCAGTTGGCGCCGGCGCAGCAGATCCAGCCGTGCTTGCGGGCTCTGTGCATTCAAACGCAGCAGGGCACGATCGGCGCGCTGCATGGCCTGCTGCATGGCGTGGCGTTGCAGCTGCACCATGCGAGCCGCGTTGCGGCGCAGGCGCAGGGCCAGGTCGCGCTGATCGGGTACCAGCAGTTCTGCGGCCACCGATGGCGTCGGTGCGCGCAGGTCAGCGGCAAAATCGCTGAGACTGAAGTCGGTTTCGTGACCCACCGCCGATACAACAGGCGTGCCGCTGGCGGCGATTGCACGGGCCAGGGCTTCATCGTTGAACGCCCACAGGTCTTCCAGTGAGCCACCGCCGCGGGTCAGCAGAATCACGTCGTAGCGGCCGCTGGCATCGGCGGCCTGCAGCAGGCGGGTGATCTGCGCGGCAGCGCTCGCGCCCTGCACCAAGGTTGGCAGCAGATCCACTTCCAGCAACGGGAAGCGGCGGCCGAGCACGCTCAGCACATCGCGCACGGCGGCACCGGTAGGCGAGGTGATCACCGCCAGGCGCTGCACATGGGCCGGCATCTGCCGCTTGCGGGCCGGGTCGAACAGTCCCTCGGCCTCCAGCCGCGCCTTCAGTTCCTCGAACGCGCGCCGCAGTGCGCCTTCGCCGGCTTCCTCCATGTGGTCCAGCACCATCTGGTACTCGCCACGGGCGTCGTAGAGGGTCACCTTGCCACGTACCAGCACGCGCATGCCCTCGCGCGGCACGAACTTCAGGTACTGCGCCTTCATCCTGAACATCGCAGCGCGCAACTGCGCACGCGCGTCCTTCAGGGTGAAGTACAGATGGCCGGACGCCGGGCGCGCCACGCTGCCCAGTTCGGCTTCGACCCAGATAGCCGGGAAGCTGCCTTCCAGCAGGTCGCGGGCGAGGGTGTTGAGCTGGCTGGGGGTGAAGACGTCGTTGTTGCGTGGCTGCATGGTTACGGCGTGGGGCAGATGGAGCAGGGGCCTCAGGATCGCACGTCAGCGCAGGCCGTGCTGGCCCAGCGCCCATTGCACGTGTTCGCGGACCACGGGTGAAGCATCTTCGGCGCGTGTCTGCAGTGCCGACAGCGTCTCTGCCGTGGTCGACGCATTGCCCAGTGCCACGGCGATGTTGCGCAGCCAGCGCTCGTGGCCGCTGCGGCGGATCGGGCTGCCTTCGGTACGGCGCAGGAATTCAGCTTCGTCCCACGCGAACAACTGGTCCAGGCGTGCGGTGTCCAGGTTGTTGCGGGCGCGGAAGTCGGCCTCGTCGGTGCGCTTGGCGAACTTGTTCCAGGGGCAGACCAGCTGGCAGTCGTCGCAGCCATAGATGCGGTTGCCGATCAGTGGTCGCATCTCCACGGGGATCGCGCCGTCATGCTCGATGGTCAGGTAGGAAATGCAGCGGCGCGCATCCAGCCGCTGCGGGCCGGTGATGGCCTGGGTCGGGCAGACGTCGATGCAACGGGTGCAGGTGCCGCAGTGGGCGCTGGCCGGCGTATCAATCGGCAGCGGGATATCGATGTAGATCTCGCCGATGAAGAACCACGAGCCGCCGTGGCGGTCGATCAGGCAGGTGTGCTTGCCGATCCAGCCCAGCCCCGCGTTGCGTGCCAGTGCGCGCTCCAGCACCGGCGCCGAGTCGACGAACACGCGGTAGCCCAGCGGCGCCACCTCATCGTTGATCTGCGTGGCCAGCTTCTGCAGGCGGTTGCGCATCAGCTTGTGGTAATCGCGGCCGAGTGCGTAGCGCGCCACATAGGCGCGGCCCGGATCGGCCAACGTGGCCCAGGCCTCGGTGTCATCCTTGTGGCTGTAGTCCATGCCCACCGAGATCACCCGCACCGTGCCGGGCAGCAGCTCTGCCGGGCGCGCGCGAAGGGTGCCGTGGCGGGCCATCCAGTCCATCGTGCCGTACAGGCCCTGGCCCAGCCAGTCGGCCAGGTGCGCCTCATCCTCGCCCAGTTCGATGCCGGCGATACCGCAGCGCTGGAAGCCATGCGCACGCGCGAGGTCGCGGATGCGCTGTACGGCCAGGGCCGGATCGAGGGGGGCAGGGACGGGGGACATGTGCACCAGTATAAAATCCCTGCATGGCCAACCTCGCCGATCTGTTCGATTCCCGTGCCGCACGCATGCTCGATGCCCAGGCCTCCACGCTGGCGGGCGATGGTGGCTGGGGCCTGATGGCCCAGGCGGGACAGGCGGCCTGGCAATGCCTGCTGCAGCAATGGCCACAGGCGCGGCGGATCGGCGTGGTTGTTGGCAGCGGCAACAATGGCGGCGATGGTTACGTGCTGGCCCGCCAGGCGCTGCAGGCGGGGCTGCAGGTGCAGGTGGTCGCGCTGCCGGGCAGCCCGCCTTCCACGCCATTGGCGCAGCGCGCCGCGACGGATTTCAGGTCCGCCGGGGGAACCGTCGCTGATTTCAACGGCGAACTGGCCCAGGCCGATGTATGGGTTGACGCCCTGTTCGGCCTCGGCTTCGCCCGCGCACCAAGCGGTGCGGCGCAGGCCTTGATCGAGGCGCTGAACGCGCAGCGGGCACTGGTGTTGGCGCTGGATGTGCCCAGCGGTGTCGATGCCGACCGTGGCTGCGTGCCGGGCGCAGCCGTGCGCGCGACCCTGACCTTGCAGTTCATCGTCGCCCATCGTGGCCTGTACACCGGCGACGCGCTGGAATACACCGGGCGCAGACAGCTGGCACCGCTGACGCTGCCCGACGAGGCCTGGCAGGGAGTCGTTGCCGCTGCAGAGTGCTGGACGCAGTCGCGCCTGCCGGATCTGCTGCCGCCGCGTCGTGCCAACAGCCACAAGGGTGAATCCGGCCATGTGCTGTGCGTGGGCGGCAACCATGGCAGCGGCGGTGCCATCGCGATGGCCGCCGAAGCCGCGCTGCGCGCTGGTGCAGGTCTGCTGAGCATCGGCACGCGTCAGGCCCATGTCGGCCCGCTGCTGGCCAGGTTGCCTGAGGCGATGACGCATGCGCTGGAAGATGGCGCTGCGCTGCCCGCGTTGCTGGCAAAAGCCAAGGTCGTGGCGATCGGCCCTGGCCTGGGCCAGGACGAATGGGCGCGGGCGTTGTATGCGCGTGTCCTGCAGTCGGGCCTGCCACTGGTGATCGACGCCGATGCGCTGAACCTGCTGGCGCAGGATGCGCATGCGCTGGCCGATGCGATCCTGACCCCACACCCCGGCGAAGCCGCGCGCTTGCTGGAAACCACCACGGCGGCCATCCAGGCAGATCGCTATGGCAGCGCGCAGGCGCTGGCCGAGCGCTATCACGCGGTGGTGGTGCTGAAGGGGGCGGGCAGCGTCGTCGCCGCGCCCGGCCACGCACCTCGACTGATTGCTGCCGGCAACCCGGGAATGGCGGTGGGTGGCATGGGTGACCTGTTGACCGGCATCATCGCCAGCCTGCGCGCGCAGAGCCTGTCTGCGGTCGATGCGGCGGCCGGCGGTGCGCTGCTGCATGCCCTGGCCGGTGATGTCGCCGCCGCCGACGGTGCCCGCGGCCTGCTTCCCACTGATCTGCTGGCGCCCCTGCGGCGGCTGGCCAACCCGGAATGTTCCCGATGACCGAATTCTTCCTTGCCGACAGCGATGCCACCGAACTGCTGGGGCAATGGCTGGCAGCCACCCGTCCAGCGCAGGCGCTGGTCGAACTGCGCGGCGATCTTGGCGCCGGCAAATCGACCACAGCACGCGCGCTGCTGCGTGCGCTGGGCGTGCAGGGTGCGATCCGCAGCCCCACCTATACCCTGGTGGAGCGCTATCCGTTGTCCAGTGGCGGCGAAGCGTGGCACCTGGACCTGTATCGCATCGGCCAGGCCGGCGAGCTGGATTTCCTTGGCTTGGACGAGGGCAGTGCCGTGCTGTGGCTGGTCGAATGGCCCGAGCGCGGTGCCGGTGCACTGCCGCCCACCGATCTGGTGGTCGCACTGGAGATTGAAGGGCAGGGGCGTCGCGTGCGTCTCACTGGCGTCAGCGACGCGGGACGTGAATGGCTGTCGCGGCTTCCCGAAGGTGGCGACTTGCAGGCCCTTTCTGTCGGCTGACGAGAACAAACACCGGCAGGTTACGGATTATTAAGGAAAAAGGTATTGCATTCCGTTCAGTGCGGTGATTGAATCCTGAGTCATGCGCCCGGGGAATCGACTCATTGCCATCTGTGCCGCCGTCGGACTTGGTCTGGCGAGCGTCAGTGCGTGGGCCGGTGAGGTCCGTCAGGTCCTGCTGAATACCGGTTCTACCGGAACCCGTGCGGAAATCGCACTGGTCGGCAGTGGCGGCTACAAGACCCTGTCGTTGGCCGGTCCGAACCGGCTGGTGGTCGATTTCCCCGATTCCAGCGCGGTGCGCAACCTGAAGATGCCCTCGCCGCAGGGCGTGGTCACGGCGGTGCGCACCGGACAGCCGGTGCCGGGCACATTCCGTGTCGTATTCGACCTGGCCGAGACGGTCGCACCCTTCCGCCCGCAGATGCAGCGTGAAGGCAATGAATCCAAGCTGGTGATCGAGTGGCCGGGCGATGGTCCGGCCGTGGCTGCCAGCCGACCGGCGGTGACGCCTGCGCCGACGCCGCCGCCTGCAGCATCTACGGTGAGCCCGGCGTCGACCTCTGGCCCGACCCCAGCACAGAGCGCACAGTCCCGTGGCGATGCCGCCCGGGCCACTGCGCTGTTGACCGCGCAGGTGCAGCAGCAAGCCAGTGCCAGCGCTGCGGCACCCGCCGCGCCGACGCCGGCGCCAAGCACCACGCCGGTGCAGATGGCGGCAGCAGGTACCACCGCCAGCAGCACGCCGACGTCATCGCCGGCAGCGATCCTGGCCGGTCAGGCCACCACTGCGGTTGTGGCCACCCAGCCGAAGCCGGTGCCGACACCCGTTGCCGTTGCGCCGACGGAGTCGCCGCGTCCGACCATGCCCAGCGATGCCTCGCGCATCCGCATGCAGCCGGGCATGCGTCACCTGGTGGTGGCGATCGATCCGGGCCATGGCGGCCAGGACCCCGGTGCCATCGGCCCGACCGGCAAGCGCGAGAAGGACGTCACCCTCGCGGTGGCGCGTGAACTGGCCCGTCAGGTCAATGCCACGCCCGGCCTGAAAGCGTTCCTGACCCGCGACAGCGATGTGTTCATCCCGCTGCCGATGCGTGCGCAGAAGGCGCGTGCGAACAAGGCCGACATCTTCATTTCGATCCACGCCGATGCCGCCGAGAACCGCTCCGCCACCGGTTCGTCGGTGTACGTGCTGTCGACCAAGGGCGCGTCTTCGCAGCGTGCGCGCTGGCTGGCGGACAAGGAAAACGCCGCCGATCTGGTCGGTGGCGTGCGCCTGCAGCAGACCGAAGGCACGTTGGCCAACGTCCTGCTGGACCTGGCCCAGAGTGGTTACATGAAATCCTCCGAGGATGCCGCCGGCCACGTGCTGGGCGGGCTGAAGCGGATCGGCAACAACCACAAGCCGAACATCGAACGCGCCAACTTCGCGGTGCTGCGCACCTCGGACATGCCGGCGATGCTGGTGGAAACCGCGTTCATCTCCAACCCGGATGAGGAGCGCCGGCTGATCGACCCGGCCTACCAGCGCAAGGTCGCCGGTGCAGTGCTGGACGGCGTGCACACGTTCTTCAGCCGCCAACCGCCGCCGGGGACGTTGTACGCCGCGCGCGCGCAGGCCGAGATCGACGCCGCAAGCACCGTGGCTGGCGGCAGCAAGTAAGCCGCTGGATCACCCGCTTCCGGTAGAGCCAGGCCCTGCCTGGCTGGCGCTGCACACGGTGGATCTCGACTCTACCTGTCGCCGCTCCGCTATCATCGTGGCATGACGTCTGCCTGCCCCACCTGCCCATGAACGCGCCCGATCCGCGTCCGATCCGGCCGTTGCCGGAAATCCTGATCAATCAGATTGCCGCCGGTGAGGTGGTCGAACGACCCGCATCGGTGGTCAAGGAACTGGTTGAGAACGCGATCGATGCCGGCGCCAGCCGCGTCGACATCGAACTGGAAGAAGGCGGTGTGCGCCTGATCCGCATCCGCGACAACGGCAGCGGCATTGCCGCAGAACAGTTGCCGCTGGCGGTCTCGCGACACGCCACCAGCAAGATCGCCAACCTGGACGAGCTGGAAGCGGTGGCGACGCTGGGTTTCCGTGGCGAAGCGCTGCCGTCGATCGCTTCGGTCAGCCGTTTCACCCTGTCCTCGCGCCGTGCCCACGACGAGCACGGTTCGGCACTGCAGATCGAAGGTGGCAAGATCGGCGAGGTGACCCCGCGCGCGCATGCGCCGGGCACCACGGTGGAAGTGCGCGAGTTGTTCTACAACGTGCCGGCGCGGCGCAAGTTCCTGCGTGCCGAGCGCACCGAACTGGGGCATATCGAAGAGTGGCTGCGCTCGCTGGCACTGGCCCGTCCCGATGTCGAGCTGCGTGTCTCGCACAACGGCAAGGCATCGCGTCGCTACAAGCCGGGTGACCTGTATTCGGACGTGCGCCTGGCCGAGACCCTGGGCGAAGACTTCGCCAGCCAGGCTGTGCGCGTGGACCACAGCAGTGCCGGCCTGCGCCTGCATGGCTGGATCGCGCAGCCGCATTATTCGCGTGCCAGCACCGATCAGCAGTACCTGTACGTCAACGGCCGTTCGGTGCGTGACCGCAGTGTTGCCCACGCGGTGAAGATGGCTTACGGCGACGTGCTGTATCACGGTCGGCAGCCAGCCTATGTGCTGTTCCTGGAACTGGACCCGACGCGCGTCGATGTGAATGTGCACCCGGCCAAGCATGAGGTGCGCTTCCGTGATTCGCGGCTGGTGCATGACTTCGTCTACCGCACCTTGAAGGATGCGCTGGCCGACACCCGCGCCGGCATGAGCGCGCAGGAGATCGGTGCAGGAGCCGTGCATCCGGCCGAGGGCAGCAGCGCGTCTGCGATGCCGGGGGCCACGGCCTCCAGCTTCGGCTACGTGCGCGGTCCGGCACCCGGTGCGGGGCAGGGCGGAAGTGGTGGCTTTTCCGGTTGGCGCCCGCAGCAGCCGCTGGGCCTGCAGGTGGCCGATGCACCCGCGGCCTATGCTGCGCTGTATGCATCGCCCGCCGGTGCCGAGCGCGGCGCGGCGCTGCCGTCGATGCCGATGGAGAACGGACTGCCGGTCACCAGTGCCGACGCCGGGGTGCCCCCGCTCGGTTACGCCGTTGCCCAGCTGCATGGCATCTACATCCTGGCCGAGAATGCCGAAGGCCTGATCGTGGTCGACATGCATGCGGCGCACGAACGCATCGGCTACGAGCGGTTGAAGAATGCGCACGATGGCATCGGTCTGCAGTCGCAGCCGTTGCTGGTGCCGATCACCCTGGCGGTGGGCGAGCGCGAAGCCGACACCGCTGAAGCGGAGGCCGATACGCTGGCCGCCCTCGGGTTCGAGATCACCCGCGCCGGACCGGGCGCACTGCACGTGCGCAGCATCCCGGCGCTGCTGGCCCATGCCGAGCCCGAAGGCCTGCTGCGCGACGTACTGACCGACCTGCGCGAGCATGGCCAGAGCCGTCGCATCGCCACTGCGCGCGACGAGCTGCTGTCGACCATGGCCTGCCATGGCGCTGTGCGTGCCAACCGGCGCCTGACCGTGCCGGAAATGAACGCGCTGCTGCGCGACATGGAAATCACCGAACGGTCCGGCCAGTGCAACCACGGCCGGCCGACCTGGGCCCGTTTTTCGCTGGCGGAGATCGACCGCTGGTTCCTGCGCGGACGTTGAGGGGAGCACCGATGCGACTTTGGGGAATGGGCGGCCTGCTGGCGGCCCTGTTGCTGGCGGCCTGCAGCCCGGCATCGACGCCGGCGCCAGCCGTCGTTGAGGATCCGGCATTCGCCGCGCAGCAACAGCAATGGCGGGTGCTGCGTTACCAGGACCTGACCCGGCCCGATGGCTGGACCGCGCTGGTCGGCCTGCACTGGTTGCAGAACCGGTCGCACTTCGTCGGCAGTGGCGCCACCAGCGGCATCCGCCTGGCGGTGGGGCCGGCCAAGCTGGGGCTGTTGCGCCGTGAAGGCGACCAGTGGTGGTTCACGCCGGAGTCCGGCACCGATGTCACCCTCGACGGACAGCCTGTGCGCGGGCGTGTGCGCATGGATACCGACAAGGATCCGCAGCCGACCCTGCTGGCCTTCGATGGTGGCAAGGGCCAGCTCAGCCTGATTCGTCGCGGCGCGCGCGATGCGCTGCGGGTCAAGCATGCCGATGCACCCGCGCGCCGCGATTTCGCCGGCCTGCAGTACTGGCCCGGTGGTCCGCAGTGGCAGGTACAGGCGCGTTTCATCGCGCATCCTCCGGGCAAGACCCTGCCGATCGTGGACATCACCGGCCTGACCACCGAGATGCCCAACGCCGGTGCCGTGGAATTCGAACGCGACGGCCGCAGCTGGCGGCTGGAAGCAATCGGCGAGCCGGGGCAGCCGCTGTTCCTGATCTTCGCCGACCGTACCAGTGGCCACGGCAGCTATCCTGCTGGCCGCTATCTGGATACCGATGCGCCCACCGCCGACGGCCACGTGACGATTGATTTCAACCACGCGCACAACCCACCGTGCGCGTTCACCGCTTATGCGACCTGCCCGTTGGCGCCGCCGGAAAACCGCTTGGATCTGCGCGTGGAAGCGGGTGAGAAGGCGTATCACCTGCCTGAAGGAGAGGGCTGAACATGTTGATGAAACTGTTGTTGCGCAGTGCCGTTTTTCTCGTTGCCTGCGCCGTCGGCCCGTTGGCCATCGCGCGCGATGCGCCAGCCGACACGTCGGCGGGCAAGCCGCCGGTACCGCTGCTGTGGAAGGTCACCGGGCAGGGAGATGCACGCCTGTACCTGCTGGGTTCCTTCCACCTGTTGAAGCCACAGGACTATCCGCTGTCGACTGACGTCGAGCAGGCATTCGAAGCCTCGCAGCGCGTGCTGTTCGAAGTGACGCCAGAGGAACTGCAGTCGCCGCAGATGGCCAGCCAGATGGTGCAAGTCGCTACCCGCAAGGATGGCAGCGAGCTCAAGCGTGACCTGGATGCGCCGACCTGGCAGAAGCTGCAGGCCTATGCGACGCAGAACAAACTGCCGTTGGCGCAACTGCAGGGCATGAAGGCGTGGTTCGTCGGCCTGACCATCACCGTGGCGCAGATGCAGAAGCTGGGCCTGGACGCGGAGCTGGGGCTGGACCGTCATTTCATGCAGCGGGCACAGAAGGCCGGCAAGAAGACCGCAGGCCTGGAAGACATGTCCAGCCAGATCAACCTGCTTGATGGCATGAGCGTGCAGGAGCAGCGGCAGATGCTGTCCGAGGCGCTGGACGAAGCAGGCAAGGGCGATGCCCAGGCGCAGATGCTGCATGAGGCCTGGCGTCGCGGCGATGATCGCCTGTTGTGGAACCGGATGGGCGTGGAGATGCGCCAGAAGTATCCGCAGCTCTATCAGCGCATCAATACCGACCGCAACGATGCATGGGTGCCCAAGCTGCTGCCGTACCTGCAGGCCGGGCAGGGCGGTACGCTGGTGGTGGTGGGCGGCCTGCACCTGCTGGGCAACGATGGCGTGGTGGAGAAGCTGCGCGCGAAGGGCTACAAGGTCGAGCGGGTGTGCTCGGCATGCAAGGCCAAACGTTCGTAGATCCACGCCACGTATGGTGGCGTTGAAAACAAAACGGCGCGCCCATGGCGCGCCGTTTTCGTATCAGCCGGGGCGGTTGCCTCAGCGGCGGGTCTTGCCGCCGGTACCCGTGCCGCCGGTCGGCTCGCCCGGCTTGCCGGCCGTGCCGGTGCCGGTGCCCGTTCCGGTGCCACCGGGACGCGGGCCACCGAAACCGCTGCCCATGTTGCGCTGGAATTCCTGCCACAGCTCCAGGTTGCGCTCGGTCAGCTGGTTCATCATCGCCCACGGCGTCTGCCCCAGCAGGTTGCCCATCTGCTGGCGGAACTGCTGCTGCTGGTCGAGGAAGACCTGCATGCTGCGCTCCAGGTAGTTGCCCATGAAGCCCTGCAGGGAATCGCCGTAGAAGCGGATCAGCTGGCTCAGCAGCTGGGTGGAGAGCATCGGTTCACCGTCCTGCTCCTGGTCGGCGATGATCTGCAGCAGGACCGATCGGGTCAGGTCGTCGCCGCTCTTGGCGTCGCGGACTTCGAAGTCTTCGCCGTCGAGGATCAGCTGGCGCACGTCCTCGATGGTGATGTAGCTGGAGATCTCGGTGTCGTACAGACGGCGGTTCGGATACTTCTTGATGATGCGGGTCGCAGCCATGAAGCGGTACTCGTCACAGTAGACGCGCAGCATGGCGCAGTGCAGCAGCGGTTGCAACCGCCCCAGCCCCCGCCAGGCTTGGTTTTCCGTCGCCGGAATGTTGCGCAACAAGGCTTTGCGTGCTGCGCAGCATGACCAACGGCAGGGTGCAGCACACCCCCTCAGCCGGCCTTGGCGCCGTTTACCAGCCCATGTGGTGGCCGCCGTTGATGTCCAGGTTGCTGCCGGTGATCCACGAGGCTTCTTCGGCTACCAGGAAGGACACGCCATAGGCGATTTCTTCCGGTTTGCCCAGGCGCCCCGTCGGGATGTCGGCGATGATCTTGGCGCGCACTTCCTCGGGCACCGCCATCACCATGTCGGTGGCCACATAGCCGGGCGAGATGGTGTTCACGGTGATGCCGAAGCCTGCATTCTCGCGCGCCAGCGAGATGGTGAAGCCGTGCATGCCGGCCTTGGCGGCGGCGTAGTTGGCCTGGCCGTACTGGCCCTTCAGGCCGTTGATCGAGCTGATCTGGATGACCCGGCCCCAGCCGCGTCGACGCATGCCTTCGATGACCGGGCGGGTGACGTTGAACACCGAATTGAGGTTGGTGTTGATCACATCGTGCCACTGCTCCGCGCGCATGCGGTGGAAGGTGGTGTCGCGGGTGATGCCGGCGTTGTTGACCAGGATCTCGACCGGGCCCAGTTCGGCTTCGACCGCACGGATCAGGGCTTCGGCGCTGGCCGAGTCGGAGACATCGCCCGGGAAGATCGACACCTGGTAGCCCCGTTCGGTCATCGCCTGCTGCCAGGCGCGGGCCTTGGCCTCGTCACGGTAGTTGGTGGCGACGCGGTGGCCCTGGTCGGCCAGGCGTTGGCAGATGGCGGTACCGATGCCGCCGGTTCCGCCGGTGACCAGTGCGACGCGAGATGTCATGGAAAGCTGTCCGGATATCAGGTGGGGGAAGGGGGATTCTGCAACATCGGCGCGGAAAGTGCGCCCGCCGGCAGCAGGATGTCCGCGCGCGGCAGCAGGCCGGGGTCGAAGCTGCGCTGCGCGGCGGCCAACAGCGCATCGCGGTCGTCGATGCCTTCCAGTGCGGTGCTCGGCTGGCCCAGCAGTTCCCACAACCGGCGCAGCACCGGTACCGGCTCGCGGGCATCCACCGGCAGCGCGGCCAGTGACTTGGACAGTTTGTGGCCCGGTGCATCCAGCAGCAGCGGCAGGTGCCAGTAGCGCGGCGTCGGCAGGTCGAGTGCCTGCTGCAGCAGGATCTGGCGGGCGGTGGAATCGAGCAGGTCGGCGCCACGCACGACCTCGTTCACGCCCTGCGCGGCATCGTCGACGACCACCGCCAACTGGTAGGCCCAGCAGCCGTCGGCGCGGCGCAGAACGAAGTCGCCGACCTCGGCATGGACATCCTGTTGCTGCCGGCCGCGCAGGCCATCCTCGAAATGCACCACGCTGCCCGCAGGTACCCGGAAGCGGACGGCGGGGTCCGGTCTTGTCTGCCGCGCGACGCAGTGGTGGTGCAGGCCACCGTTGGCGGCCAAGTCGCTGCGGCTGCAGTGGCAGACAAACGCGTTGCCATTGGCCAGCAGGCGGTCCAGCGCAGTCTGATAGGCGTCGCCGCGCGCGCTTTGCCAGATCACCGGCCCATCATGGACCAGACCGAACGCGGCCAGGGTCTGCAGCTGCACCTGTGCCGCACCGGCAACCGTGCGGGGTGGATCGACGTCCTCGATGCGCAACCGCCACAGGCCGCCATGGTGGCGCGCGAGCAGCCAGCTGCCGAAGGCGGCGAGCAGGGAGCCGGGATGCAGCAGGCCGGTGGGCGAGGGCGCAAAACGGCCGCAGGGAAGGGAGAAAGTCATGCAGGCTGAATCGTCGGTCAGGTTGGCGCTTGAATTCAAGCTGACCGCACCGCAAATTGACGGATATCGACCCCTTCCAAGCCGGAATTTCCCATGTTTACCCGCATTGCCCTGTTCCTGGCGACCAACTTCGCGGTCCTGATCCTCGCCAGCATCGTGATGTCGTTGCTGGGGGTCAATTCGAACCAGATGAGCGGCCTGCTGGTCATGGCCGCGATCTTCGGTTTCGGTGGCTCCCTCATCTCGCTGCTGCTGTCCAAGTGGATGGCCAAGCGCTCCACCGGTGCAGTGGTGATCACCGAGCCGCGCAACCAGACCGAGCGCTGGCTGCTGGCCACCGTCGAACGCCAGGCCAAGGCGGCCGGTATCGGCATGCCGGAAGTGGCGGTGTATGACGGCCCGGAGATCAACGCGTTCGCCACCGGTGCGAACCGCAACAACGCGCTGGTGGCGGTGTCCACCGGCCTGCTGCACAACATGAGCGAGGACGAAGCCGAAGCCGTGCTCGGCCACGAGATCGCCCACGTCGCCAACGGTGACATGATCACCATGGCACTGCTGCAGGGCGTGCTGAACACCTTCGTGATCGTGCTGGCCCGCGTGGTCGGCGGCGTGATCGACAGCGCGCTGTCCGGCAACCGCGAAGGCGGCGGCCGTGGCTTTGCCTACTACATCATCGTATTCGTGCTGGAGATGGTGTTCGGCCTGTTCGCCACGATGATCTCGATGTGGTTCTCGCGCCACCGCGAGTTCCGTGCCGATGCCGGCGGTGCATCGCTGGCCGGTCGTCAGAAGATGATCTCGGCGCTGGAGCGCCTGCAGCTCAACCACGGCCAGAGCACCTTGCCGACGCAGATCGCCGCGTTCGGTATTGCCGGTTCGACGGCGAAGAAGCTGTTCATGAGCCATCCGCCGCTGGAAGAGCGCATTGCCGCGCTGCGGGCGTCGACCGCGGCGTAAGCTCCGGCCCCCGATGGAGATGCAGGAACGCCTGGCCTCGCGCCGGGCGTTTTTGTTTGCGGGGATGTATTGCTGGCGCCGGGCTCGCCCGGCGACTCGTTTCCGCGCCTGCGGGGAGGTGTCACTTTCTTTGCTCGTGCAAAGAAAGTAACCAAAGAAACACGCCGCCAGTCCGCGAGCCGATGCTGCGCATCGGTGCCCTGCGCTTCTCGGGGAATCAGGGGACGGCGCCGAACTCGCCGCGCTCAGACATCGGCGCCTCTGCGCCCCTGATTCCCCTGCGATGCTCGGCTCGCTACAAGGCGGACCCAAGATCAAAAGCCACAGCTGCACCCAGTAGATCCACGCCATGCGTGGATGCTCTTGCCGTTGATCTTGATCTTCCAGTCCGCCTTATAGCGAGCCGAGCACCGCAGGTCCGGCGAGGGCGAAGAGGTGCGGGTGTCTGAGCGTAGCGAGTTCCCGCACCGTCCCTCGACGGACCGAGGAGCGCAGGGAACCGACGTGCGAAGCACGACGGCTCGCGGCCGGCGGAGCGTTTCTTTGGTTACTTTCTTGATGGCGCACATCCCTGTGCGCCACCCTGCGGGCCGGCTGCGCCGTTCCGCGCTGCTCCTGCAGCGCGGTGCACGAGCAAAGAAAGTGACAAGCACGATGAAAGTGACAAGCACGATCACCGCGCAAACGAAAACGGCACCTTCGCAGGTGCCGTCTCCATGAACCGCTTTACGCGGAAATTCAGAACTTCGCGTCGAACTCGGCAGCGTAGCCGGTGTTGACCAGTACCTTCTGCAGCGACTCGGCCACCTTCAGGTTGCCGGCCACGATCTGCTGGGTGTCCGGGCCGCGGTTGTCCATGCGGGCCGGGGTCGCGCCCTTGAAGTCGCAGACCTTGCCACCGGCTTCGCGCACCAGCAGCACACCGGCGGCGATGTCCCAGGCCTTCACGCCGGCCTCGAAGTAGGCATCGGCGCGGCCACAGGCCACGTAGGCCAGGTCCAGCGCGGCCGAACCCGAGCGGCGGATGTCCTCGGCGTGCACCAGCAGGGCGTCCACCGACTTCAGCTGCGCGCTGGCGCGTGCACGCTCGCGCGGGGCGAAACCGGTGTGGATCATGGTGCCTTCCAGATCCTTGCGGTCGGCAACGCGGATGCGACGGTCGTTGAGCACGGCGCCGGCGCCGCGGCTGGCAGTGAACAGCTCGTTGCGCAGCGGGTCGAAGATCACCGCGTCGGTCGGCTCGCCGTTCTCGACCAGGGCGATCGACACGCAGTAGTGCGGTACGCCGCGCAGGTAGTTGCTGGTGCCGTCCAGCGGGTCGATGACCCACATGTGGCGACGCTCGCTCTGTACGCCACCTTCTTCACCGAAGATGCCGTACTCGGGGTAAGCGCGCTTGAGTTCCTTGACGATCACCTTTTCCGCGTCCGCATCGACTTCGCTGGCGTAGTCCATGCGGCCCTTCTGGACTACATTCAGTGCCTCGAGCTTGTTGATGTTGCGCAAGAGGACGTTGCCGGCGAGGCGGGCGGCCTTGACCATGACGGTTACGGCGGGTTTCTGCATGGCATGGGCTCCCGGAAGGGCAGAAGAGAAGGGCTGGCGGGGGAAAAGAGCGGGTCCGGCGCAGTGGCCGGCCGCACAGTTTACCATTGGTCTTCGTCCAGCTCGACATTTTCCCTGTTCATGTCCCAGTTTCCTGTCGCCACCCGCCTCCGATTCGTCCTGGTCGGGACCCAACACCCCGGCAACATGGGCGCCGCCGCCCGTGCCCTGAAGACCATGGGCCTGGCCCGCCTGGTGCTGGTAGCACCAGAGAAGCCGCTTGATGAAGAGGCCTTCCGGCGCTCGGCCGGTGCCGAGGACGTGCTCGGCGACGCACCCGTGGTGGCCACCCTCGCAGAAGCCGTGGCCGACTGCCGGTTCGTGCTGGGGTGCACCGCACGTGCGCGCCGGGTCCAGCTGGAGGAGTTCCTGCCGGCCGATGCCGCCGCCCGCGCAGTGGCCAAGGCCGGCGAAGGCGCCGAGGTGGCGCTGGTGTTCGGCCGTGAGCGTACCGGCCTGACCAACGAGGAGCTGCAGCTGTGCCATGCCGCAGTGCACATTCCGTCCGACCCTGAGTTCAGCTCGCTCAACCTGGCGGCCGCGGTGCAGGTGCTGGCCTATGAAGTGCGCATGCAGCTGCTGGGCGCGCAGCCCGTGGCCGCGACCGAGCCGGACACCCGCGAGCAGGCTGCCAGCCACGATCAGATGGAGAGCTTCTTCGCCCAGCTCGGCGAGACGCTGGACGAGATCGATTTCCACAAGGGACGCGCGCCCGAGTCGGCGATGCGCAAGCTGCGCCGTCTGTTCCTGCGCAGCGAGCCAAGCGAGCAGGAAGTGCGCCTGCTGCGCGGCATCCTGGCCGATACCCAGCGCATGGCGCGCCTGGCCCAGAAGAACGGCAAGGACAGCTGACGACGGCCCCATTTTTTCGGGTAGTCTGTCCGGATACCCTTGGGGGATGATGCTTGTGTCGGGTCTGCGTAGGGCAATGCAGGGGGAACTGCTGAGCCTGGCCTTGGCCCTGCTGGCCGGGACGGCGCGTGCTGCGCCGGCTCGGCGATGGGGGCGTTGGGCAGCGGAGAGGGGCGACTCGCGATGACGCAGGATCATGCGCTCGGCAGTGTGGACCGTGCGGTTGCCGGACCGGCGCCGCCGGCGTTCGGTCGCGCGTCCAGCGTGCTGCCGCGTGTCGTCTGTTATCGGCGGGTGCAGAGTGCGTTTGAGAAGGTGTTGGGGGCTTCCGGTTTCCGCCGCGTCGATGCGCATGCGCAGCCGTGGCTGGATGGATTGAAACAAGGGTCGACGCGCGTGCGGATGGAAGTGGAATGAAGTTGCTCGGCTCGGGAATGCAGGCCCGGTTCCTGCTTGCGATGGGCGGGGCGATGCTGGTGGTGGTGGCGATCCTGGCCGTGCTGCTGGGGCGGCAGGCGGCGATGCAGGGCGAGGTGAGGTCGCTCAGCAACGGCTTCATCCACGAACTGTTCGACCGCAGCGTGCGCAGCCGTGGCGAGGCCATGGTGCGCGAGCTGTCCGAAGCGCTTGCCGGCCCTCTCCACAACAACGACCTGGACCAGGTCGGGGCGCTGGTGCGCAGCATTTCGCGGCAGTCGGTGGTGCGTTATGTACTGGTGTTCGACGACCGCGGGCGGCTGGTCCACGACGGCTCGGCCGGGGTGCCCGGATCCGGACGGCCGATGACCGATCCGCTGGCGGCCGGGGCGGTTGCCGCGCAATCGCTGGTGGTGCAGCAGTCGCCCACGGTGCTCGACAACGCGATGCCGATCACGATGGGTAATCAGCGCATCGGTGGCGTCCGCGTCGGCATGGCGCTGGATGAAGTGCTGCAGCGTGAGCAGGCGGCCAACGCGACCCTCGATGAGCGGCTGCAGCAGATGGGAAGCCGGCATCTGGGCTGGCTGCTGCTGATGCTGGCCCTGCTGGTGGTGATCGGCGTGGTGGTGATCCTGTACGTGCAGCGCACGCTGGTGGCGCCGATCCGCGATCTGGCCGCGGCTGCCCGGCGCATCGAAGCCGGCGACTATCAGGCGCCGCTGCGGGAAAACACCCGCGACGACGAGGTGGGTGAACTGGTGCGCGGCTTTGCCCGCATGCGTGATGCGATTGCCCGCCACGACCGCGAAGTGCGGCGCATGGCCTACACCGACGCGTTGACCGGCCTCACCAACCGGTTGGCGTTCCGTGAGGCGCTGGACCACCGGTTGATGGCCGCACGTGCGTCCAATCACCGGTTGGGCCTGCTGTTCGCCGATATCGATGATTTCAAGCGGGTCAACGACACGCTGGGCCATGAGGCCGGCGACGAGGCACTGCTGCAGTTCGCCCAGCGCATCGGCCGTGCAGTGACCGAGGCCGGCGGCGATGACGCATTGCTGGCACGGTTCGGCGGCGACGAATTCGTGATCCTGGTCGGCGATGGCGATGTCGCGGCCAATGCGCGGTTGCTGGCCGAGGTGCTGGTACGCGAGCTGGGCAAGCCGCTGGTGGTGCAGGGCAGGGAACTGTTCCTGGGCACTTCGATCGGTGTGACCCTGTTCCCCGACGACGCTGCGGATGCGACAACGCTGCTGAAGAACGGCGACATCGCGATGTACCAGGCGAAGATGGCGGGCAAGAACTGCTACCGCTACTACAGCCGGGCCATGGATCACGCTGTCGAACGCCGCGTGCACATGGAGCAGGAGCTGCGCGGCGCCTGGGAGCGCGGCGAGCTGCGGCTGGCCTACCAGCCGATCTTCCGCATGCGCGACCGCCGCATGGTCGGTGTGGAAGTGCTGCTGCGCTGGCAGCACCCGACGCTGGGCACGATCCCGCCCTCGGTGTTCATCGAGGTGGCCGAGCAGAGTGGCCTGATCGAGATCATCGGCCCGAAGGTGCTGCGTGCCGCCTGCATGGAAGCCGTGCAGTGGCCCAGCGGCGTGGCCGGCGACGAACTGTTCGTCTCGGTCAATGTGTCGCCACGGCAGTTGCGCGGCGGTGAGCTGCCGGCGTTGGTCGCGCAGTGCCTGCAGGAGTCGGGCCTGCCGGCCTCGCGCCTGCACCTGGAGCTGACCGAGACGGCGGTGATCGGCGATGAAATGCTGGCCGCGCAGCTGCTGGACCGTCTGCACCGGGCGGGGGTGAAGGTGTGGCTGGACGACTTCGGTACCGGCTTCTCCGGTCTCAGCCACCTGCGGCAGGTGCCGGTGGACGGGGTCAAGATCGACAAGAGCTTCGTCGCCGACATGCAGCGCGACCCGGACGATCTGGCCCTGACTACGGCGATCATCGCCATGGCCCACGCACTGGGCATCACGGTGGTGGCCGAGGGTATCGAGCAGGAGGCGCAGTTCGAGCTGCTTGCCCAGCGTGGCTGCGACCTGGGCCAGGGCTATCGGTTGAGCCACCCGGTCACTGCCACTGAAGTGGTGCGGATGATCGAATCGGGCGCATGAGAGTAGATCCACGCCATGCGTGGATGGGCAGGCTGGGTAGATCCACGCCATGCGTGGATGGGCAGGCTGGGTAGATCCACGCCATGCGTGGATGGGCTTTCCTGGCAGAAACATCCACGCATGGCGTGGATCTACTGTTACACCGGGCGCTTGCTCGGGTCGCCGGGCAGTTCGCGGACCAGCTTGGGTACCAGGTAGCCAGACAGCCGAGCAGTGAGCCCGGCAATCAGGGCCTTGGCCTGGACATCCTCCACTTCGAAGTGGGCCACGCCCTCGACCCTATCCAACTGGTGCAGGTAATAGGGCAGCACGCCGGCGGCGAAGCTGCGCTCGCTCAGGTCCTGCAGCGCCTGCACGCTGTCGTTGACCCCACGCAGCAGCACCGCCTGGTTCAGCAGCTGGGCGCCGATGCCGCGCAGGCGGGCCATCGCGGTATCGACGCTGGCGTCGAATTCATTGGCGTGGTTGGCGTGGACCACGATGGCCAGCGGCCAGGGCAGGCTGCCCAGCCAGGCCAGCAGCTCGTCATCGACCCGCTCGGGCAGCACGATCGGCAGGCGCGTATGGATGCGCAGCCGGCGGATGTGCGCGATGCCACGCAGTGCATCGGTCAGCTCGGCCAACTTGTGGGTCGCCAGCGACAATGGGTCGCCGCCGGACAGGATCACCTCATCGATGTCCGGGTCTGCGGCGATGGCTTCCACCGCCTCCTGCCATCCCCCCTTGGCGGCGTTTTCGGCGCCATAGTCGAAATGCCGGCGGAAACAGTAGCGGCAGTTGATCGCGCAGCTGCCGGTGGCCACCAGCAGGGCGCGGCCGCGGTACTTCTGGATGACCCCGGTGGCCTTCTTTGCTGCACCGTCGCCCACCGCATCGAAGCTGAACCCGGGGGCCGGGCGCATCTCGGCGTCGATCGGCAGCACCTGCCGCAGCAGCGGATCGTGGGCATCGCCACGGCGCATGCGCGCGACGAAACCCTCCGGCACGCGCAGCGCGAACTGGGCGATGGCGGCCTCGGATACACCCAGTGCCGCGGCATCCAGATCCAGCCGGGCCAGCAGCGCCTGCGGGTCGCGCAGGGCCTGCCGCCACAGCTGCTGCCAGCGCGCGGGCGCGGCTGGCGACTGGGTCCGGGGGAAGGCGGAAAGCTGCATGGAGAGGGGGCCTGCGGTTATCATGGACACATAAACAGTTGCCCGCCGGGGTTCCGGTGGGCTTTCCATTCTATCCGGCTCGCCGCACGCGCGGCGGTTTCGCCATTTGAGGAGCTTGAGCATGGCCACTGCGGGCATGAACGATGTCAAGAACGGGATGAAGATCCTGGTCAACAATGAACCGGCCGTCATCTCCGAGACCGAGTTCATCAAGCCGGGCAAGGGCCAGGCCTTCACCCGCGTGCGCTATCGCTTCATCAAGTCGGGCCGCACGGTCGAAATGACCATGAAGGCGACCGACGACGTGGAAGTGGCCGATGTGGTCGATACCAACATGGACTACATGTACAGCGACGGCGAGTACTGGCACTTCATGGACCCGGAAACCTTCGAGCAGGTGCAGGCCGACAAGGCCGGCATGGGCGGCGCCGAGAAGTGGCTGAAGGGTGAAGAGTCCTGCATCGTCACCCTGTTCAATGGCTCCCCGATCTTCGTGCAGCCGCCGAACTTCGTCGAACTGAAGATCACCGAGACCGACCCGGGCGTCCGTGGCGACACCTCGGGCGGCGGCGGCAAGCCGGCCACCCTGGAAACCGGTGCCGTGGTGCGCGTGCCGCTGTTCGTCAACCAGGATGAAATCATCAAGGTCGACACCCGTTCGGGCGAGTATTCCTCGCGCGTCAAGTAATCCGGGTACGCGCCGGCGCATTCGCGCTGGCGCTCCCACGATCCGCCATGCGGATCGTGGGCCCCCGCTCACCAGCACCCACACCCCGCCGCTTCGCGGCCGCCCCTGACTCAGGGGGCTTGCCTTCCAGAAGCCCAGCGGTAGCCGTTTGACCGGTGATCAGTCGCCAGGTCGGAGCCAAGGCTACGTACGGTCCTTCCCCCATAGCCAGTGAGCCCGCATGAGCGATAGCCCGCACCTCCCCGAAGCCTGCGATCTGCTGATCGAAGCCGGTTATGTCGTTCCGATCGAGCCGCATGCGGTGGTGCTGGAAGACCATGCCGTCGCCGTGCGTGGCAGCGAGATCGTGGCCATCCTGCCGCGTGCCGAAGCGCGTGCGCGCTTCCGCGCCACCCAGGTTGTCAGCCGCCCCGAGGCCGCGCTGATGCCGGGCCTGGTCAACGCCCATACGCACAACCCGATGACCCTGCTGCGCGGCGTCGCCGACGACCTGCCGCTGATGACCTGGCTGCAGCAGCACATCTGGCCGGTGGAAGCGGCGGTGATCGGCCCCGAATTCGTGGCTGATGGCACCACCCTTGCCATCGCCGAGATGCTGCGTGGCGGCACCACCTGCGCCAACGAGAATTATTTCTTCGGTGACGTGCAGGCCGCCGTCTACAAGAAGCACGGTTTCCGCGCGCTGGTCGGCGCGGTGATCATCGATTTCCCCACTGCCTGGGCCAAGACCGATGACGAGTACTTCGCCAAGGCCGGTGAGCTGCACGACCAGTGGCGCACCGATCCGCTGATCGGCACCGCGTTCGCGCCGCATGCGCCGTACACGGTCAACGATGCCAATTTCGAGCGGGTGCGGATGCTGTCCGACCAGCTGGACATGCAGGTGCATCTGCATACCCATGAAACCGCGCAGGAAATCACCGATTCGATCAAGCTGCACGGCCAGCGCCCGCTGGCGCGGCTGGATCGCCTCGGCCTGGTCAACGACCGCCTGATCGCGGTGCACATGACCCAGCTGACCGAGGCTGAAATCCACCTGTGCGCCGAGCGTGGCGTCAGCGTGGTGCATTGCCCGGAATCGAACCTGAAACTGGCCTCCGGTTTCTGCCCGGCCTGCGCCCTGCAGCGCGCAGGCGTGAACCTGGCCATCGGTACCGATGGCTGCGCCAGCAACAACGACCTGGACATGTTCAGCGAGAACCGCACCGCGGCGATCCTGGCCAAGGCCGTGGCCGACGATGCCACCGCGCTGGACGCGGCGACCACGTTGCGCGCGTCCACGCTGGGTGGCGCCCGCGCGCTCGGCTTTGGCGAGCGCATAGGCTCGATCGAGGTCGGCAAACAGGCCGATCTGGTCTGCGTCGACCTGTCCGCGCTGGAGACCCAGCCGCTGCACAACGTGCTGTCGCAGCTGGTGTACGCCACCGGCCGCCAGCAGGTCAGCGATGTCTGGATCGCCGGCAAGCCCAAGCTGGTGCAGCGTGAGCTGGTCGGCATGGACCTGCCGGGCATCATCGCCAACGCGCGCCAGTGGCGCGAGCGCATCCGTCATATCCGCGCCTGAGCACAGGCGCCGCAAGGACAACCGTCATGACTGCCCCCCACGCTTCTTCCAATTTCGATCAGGCCGAGCTGGACAAGTTCGCTGCCCTGGCCAACCGCTGGTGGGACGCTGATGGCCCGCAGAAGCCGCTGCACGCGCTGAATCCGGTGCGCCTGCAGTACGTTGCCGACCGCGCGCCGCTGCGTGGTGCGCGCGTGCTCGACATCGGTTGCGGTGGCGGGCTGCTGAGTGAAGCGCTGGCCCAGGCCGGTGCCGAGGTGACCGCCATCGACCTGGCGCCGGAGCTGGTCAAGGTCGCGCGCCTGCATGCACTGGAAAGTGGTGTCAGCGTCGACTACCGGGTACAGGCCGCCGAAGACCTTGCCGCCGAACAGCCGGGCAGCTTCGACGTGGTGACCTGCATGGAAATGCTCGAGCACGTGCCCGATCCGGGCGCGATCATCGAGGCCTGCAAGCGCCTGCTGAAGCCGGGCGGCCACCTGTTCCTGTCCACCATCAACCGCACGGCTGCGGCCTTTGCAGTGGCCATTGTCGGTGCCGAGTACGTGGCGCGGCTGCTGCCCAAGGGCACCCACCACTACCAGGAATTCATCAAGCCGGCCGAGCTGGCGCGCTGGCTGCGCGAGGCCGACCTGCAGCTGGCCGATGTCAGCGGCATGGCCTATGAACCGTGGCGCAACCGCGCCCGCTTGAGCAGCCGCACAGACATCAACTACCTGGCCCACGCGGTCAAGGCGCCGTGACCGCCGCGGCGTTCCCGCGTGCAGTGCTGTTCGACCTGGACGGCACTCTGCTCGACAGTGCGCCGGACTTCGTCGCGACGCTTGATGCGATGCTGGCCGAGCGCGGTCGCGCACCGATCGATCCGGCGCAGTTGCGTCCGGTGGTGTCGAAGGGCTCGCGGGCGATGGTGTCGGCCGCGTTTCCAGAACTGGACGCGGCCGAGCGCGATGCGCTGATTCCCGAGTTCCTGCAGCGCTACGAAGCCTCGATCGGCCGGCACGCCGTGCTGTTCGATGGCGTCGCCGGCATGCTCGAGGCGCTGGACGCGGCCGGTACCGTGTGGGGCATCGTCACCAACAAGCCCGAGTACCTGGCGCGGCTGATCGTGCCGCAGTACGGCTGGCAGCAGCGTTGCGCGGTGCTGGTCGGTGGTGACACCCTGGCCGAGCGCAAGCCGCATCCGTTGCCGCTGCTGCACGCCGCGCAGCTGATCGGCATCGCAGCGGAAGACTGCGTGTATGTCGGCGACGATGAGCGCGACATCATCGCCGCGCGTGCCGCCGGCATGCCGTCGGTGGCGGCACTGTGGGGCTACCGCCTGCACAGCGACGATCCGCTGGCCTGGCAGGCCGATGTGCTGGTCGAGAACGCCGAACTCCTGCAACTGGCCAGCCTCTGGCCGACCCGGCCGGCGACCCCGGCCCAGCCGTAAGGAACAACGTAGTGAGCAGTACCGCGCTGGATAGTTTCCTCGACAAGTGGCGCAGCCGCTGGCCGGAATGGTCGGTGGCTGAGCCGTTCGTGGCCGAACCGCAGCGCCCTGTCGCGCTGGCATGGTTCGCGCTGCTGCAGGAATTCGACGACATGCTCAACACCAGTGGCGACCCGCTGCCGGCCGACGCCAAGCTGGCCTGGTGGGGCGAGGAACTGCGCAGCTGGGCCGCGCAACGTTCGCGTCATCCGCTGGGGCGTGTGCTGGAGCCGGTGCGGGCACCGTGGGCGCAGCTGGCCGAGGCGCTGCCGGATCTGGTCGAGGCGCGCACCGTGGCGCTGGACGCTGCCGGTGCCGAGCGTGCGCTGGGCAACTATGCCGAAGCAGTGGCTGCGGTTGAGGCGGTGGTGTTTGCCGACACGCCGCGCAAGGGCGCCGGTCATGCGGTGCTGCTGCAGACCCTGGCCCAGCGCTTGCAGGACGCTGGCGTGGCCGGCGTGCCGCGCAGCCTGCTGGACGAGGATGCCGGCAACGCAGCACAGCGTTGGGCGCAGCAGCTGCTGAAAGGGTGGGGCAGCCGCGTGCCCGGTCCGCGTGCGCGCCGCGTGTGGTCGAGCCTGGCGCGTGCCCGCCTGGCGGCGCAGGCCGCCGGCAAGCCGGTCGAAGCGACGCCCGTGCGCACGCTGTTGCGTGTGTGGTGGGCCGCGCGCGGCTGAACGACTGGCCGCTGCGCTCGCCGGGCATGGCCCGACGCTACCAATTCATCGCACGGCCCATGCGCGATAAACGATCCGTCCCGCGGTAGCGCCGGGCCATGCCCGGCGGGGAAGCTGCGCGCGTTACTTCCGTTCCAGCACCAGCAGCGGGTCGATGCGGGTGTCGAACCAGTTCATGCCCCAGTGCAGATGCGGGCCGGTCGCGCGGCCGGTGGCGCCGACGGCGGCGATCACCTGGCCCTGTTCGACGCGATCACCGACCTTCACGTCGATGCGCGACAGGTGCAGGAAGTTCGAACTGACGCCGAAGCCATGGTCGAGCAGCAGGGTGCCGCCGGTCAGGTACAGATCCGGGCCCGCGAACGTCACCACACCGGCGGCCGGTGCTTTCACAGGGGTACCGGTCGGCACCGCGATGTCCATGCCGGAGTGACCGGCACCGGGCTGGCCGTTGTAGACGCGCGCATTGCCGAAGCGGCCGCTGATGCGACCCTGCACCGGCCAGATGAAGGTCTGGGTGAAATCGGTGCGGTTGTCGTCGCGCGCACGCGCGGCAGTGACCTGCGCCTGTTCGCGCTTGATCCGTTCGGCGATGGCCGGCGGCGGATTGACCGTCTTCGGCGGCACGCCATTGACCCGCTCGGTGGGCCAGTCGCGCGGGGTCACGGTGATGGTGGTCGTCTCGCTGCTGCCATCCGGTCGGCGGATCTGCACCTGCAGCGGGCCCTTCTCATCGCGACCGATGCCGAACACCACGCTGCCGTAGCTGCTCACGCGCAGGTCGCGGCCTGCAAAGCGCACGCTGCTGCCGGCGGGAACCTTGCCGATCACCAGCGCGCCCTGCGACGCGCTGGCCGGGAACACCACGCGGCTGTCGATCAGGTCGCCGATGCCGTCCTGCGCCTGTGCCGCCGGTGCGGAGAACAGGGGTGCTACCAGCAGCAGCGCCCCGAACATGAGTGCCGAACGCATCAGCGGTCGTAGGTCATGCGCTGGCCGGCGGGTTCGCCCACCAGCGAACTGCCGTCCCACACCAGCTGGCCGTTGACCCAGGTGGAGGCGATGCGCGATTGGAACGTGGTGCCTTCGAACGGCGACCAGCCGCACTTGGACAGCACGTCCTCGCGCTTGACCGTGAACGGCACGTCTTCCACCAGTACCAGGTCGGCGAAGTAGCCTTCGCGCAGGAAGCCACGCTCTTCCACGTCGAACAGCTGGGCGGGAGCATGGGCGAATTTCTGCACCACCTGCTCGCGGGTCAGCTTGCCTTCGTGCACGCGTTCCAGCGCGGCGACCAGCGCGTACTGCACCAGCGGCAGGCCGGACGGCGCCTGCGCATAGGGCTTCTGCTTCTCTTCCCAGGTGTGCGGGGCGTGGTCGGTGGCCAGGACATCCAGCACGTCGTCAGCCAACGCGGCGGTGATCGCCTCGCGATCGGCCACGTCCTTGATCGCCGGGTTGCACTTGATCAGGTTGCCCTTGGTGGCGTAGTCCGGGCGGGCGAAGTGCAGGAAGTGCACGCAGGTCTCGGCGGTGATCTGCTTGCGGCTGCCGTCGGCACGGATCAGCGGGCCCTTCTCGAACAGCGCCAGTTCGTCGGCGGTGGAGATGTGCAGCACGTGCAGGCGGGTGCCGTGCTTGCGCGCCAGCGACATGGCCAGCCGCGTCGACTTGATGCACGCTTCGCGCGAACGGATGTCCGGGTGCATCTCCGGGGTCAGCGCGTCGCCGTACTTTTCCTGGAAGGCCTTCAGGTTGGCATCGATCATCGGCGTGTCTTCGCAGTGCGTGATGATCGGGGTCGGGCACTCGCGGAAGATCGCGTCCAGGGTTTCCGGGTTGTCGACCAGCATGTTGCCGGTGGAAGCACCCATGAACACCTTCACGCCCGGCGCCTTCTTCGGGTCGAGCGCGCGGATGGCCTCCAGGTTGTCGTTGCTGGCCCCGTGGTAGAACCCGTAGTTGGCCCAGGCACGGCCGCGCGCCAGCTCGTACTTGGCTTCAAGAATGGTCGAGTCGAGCGTCGGCGGGTTGGTGTTGGGCATGTCCATGAAGCTGGTCAGGCCACCGGCCACGGCCGCGGCCGACTCGCTGGCGATGTCGCCCTTGTGGGTCAGGCCCGGTTCGCGGAAGTGCACCTGGTCGTCGATCATCCCGGGCAGCAGCCAGCGCCCGGCCGCATCCACCACCTGTTCGCCATCACGCGGGGTCAACCCTTTGCCGATCTGCGCGATGCGGTCGTTCTCGATGCGCAGGTCGCCTTCGAAGGTGCGGCCTTCGTTGACCAGGCGGGCGTTGGTGATGAGCGTGGAGGACATGTCAGTGTTTTCCTGTGCAACGGCAAGAAGGGGCGTTGGGAGATTCGGGCACTGGATCGAAGCCGCCGGGATGGAACGGGTGGCAGCGGCCCAGCCGTCGCGCCGCCAGCCAGCTGCCACGCAGCGGGCCGTGCCGGGAGATGGCGTCCATGGCGTATTCAGAGCAGCTCGGCACGAAACGGCAGCGAGGCCCCAGCAGCGGGCTGATGAAGCGCTTGTAGAAGCGCAGCAGGGCGATGAGCAGGCGCGAGATCACTCAGTCATCTTAAGCCAGTTGGCATGAAGGCCGCATTTGTGCAGGATGGGCCGTTGGTCGCATGTCGTAGATGGCCTGCGACCGCTATCGGCACCCCTCCAGGTGCCGGACAGGTTCCGTACCGCGCAAGGCGGTCCGTGTTCGTCGGACCGCGCCTTGGACCCGTTGACTCCTGGACTGAATGGAGCGGGCCCCCGAGGTTGCTGCTGCGGGTCGGGTAGGCTATAAAGGCCCGCTTTCCCGGGCCCCGGGGAATCCAAGGAAGAGCGTTTCGTGGCTGCTAAAAAAACTGCAAAGAAGGCCGTCAAGGCCGCCAAGAAAACCGCCAAGCCTGTTGTGAAGAAGTTGGCGGCCAAGCCCGTTGCCAAGAAGCCGGCCAGCAAGCCGGTGACCAAGGCGGCATCCTCACAACCGGCGGCCAGGAAGGCCACCGCAAAGAAAGCGCCGGCCAAGTCCGGCAAGCCGGCAGTGGCGAAGAAACCCGCTGCGCCGGTCAAGGCCAAACCTGTCGCTGCCAGCAAGAAGGCACCGGCGGTGAAGAAGGTTGCCAGCAAGGCTGCACCGGTGAAGAAGGCCGCTGCCAAGCCGGCACCGAAGAAGGCAGCAGCCAAGCCGGCGCCGAAGGCGGTGGTGAAGAAGGTTGCCGCCGCGCCTGCTGCGAAGCCGGCAGCAAAGAAGGTGGCGCCTGCCAAGCCGGCACCTGCCGCCAAGACCGCCAAGAATGTCGCCCCGCCGGCTGCCAAGCCGACGCCGGCCCCTGTAGTGAAGTCCGCACCGAAGCCAGCTGCGAAGCCGGCCCCGGCCAAGTCTGTCCCGGCCAAGACCGCGGCAGTGGCAGCAGCCAAACCGGCCCCCAAGCCGGCCACCGCCGCCGCTTCTGCAGCATCGACCGCCCCGCAATCCAAGAATCCCGTGCCCGTTTCGAAATCGCCTGCTAAAACCGCCGTGAAATCCGATTCCGCTCCGAAGACCGTGACCCGCCCCGTGGGCAAGGTCGCTGTGGCCGTCGCCGCCCGTTCGTCGGCACCTGCGCCGCGCAGCAAGTACAAGGTCGTCGAATACAAGACCGACGAGGCCACTGGCCGCCCGATCCTGCCCGCAGGCTACAAGCCGGCCTCGGACGAGGAGTACATGAGCCCGCTGCAGCAGGAGTACTTCCGCCAGCGCCTGCAGAACTGGCGCGCCGATCTGGTGGAAGAGTCCAAGCAGACCATCGAGAACCTGCGTGAGGAAGTGCGTGACATCGGCGATGAAGCCGAGCGCGCGACCCGCGAGACCGAGAACTCGCTGGAACTGCGCACCCGTGACCGTTACCGCAAGCTGATCGGCAAGATCGACAGCACCCTCAAGCGCCTGGAAGCGGGCGACTACGGCTACTGCGTGGACACCGGTGAAGAAATCGGCCTGGAGCGCCTCGAAGCGCGCCTGACCGCCGAGCGCACCATCGACGCCCAGGAGCGTTGGGAGCACCTGCAGAAGCAGCAGGGCGACTGATTCCGGTTCGTTGTGATGTCATGCGAAAAGCCCGGCTTCGGCCGGGTTTTTTTGTTGGGTTCGAGTTGGCTGTGTAGAGCAGCGCCTTGGTTGTTCCGTGAGCGAGCGGGCGGGTCACCCGGGCCAGGACACGCCGTAAACCCATCCCTGGGGGCTCGGTCGCGCCATCCATGGCGCGAACGGTCCTGGCCCGGGTGACCCGCCCGCTCCAGACGGTTCCCGAGTGCGGCCGCTGTAGAGCCGAGCCCACGCTCGGCTCAGGCCGAAGCCGGAGGGCAGGGAAGAGCAGGAGCAAGAGCGAGAGCAGCCAAGCATGGCTTGGCTCTACCAGGAGCGGTCATGCGTGCGCTCGCGGCTATTGGGTCCGCCTTGTAGCGAGCCGAGCACCGCAGGGGAATCAGGGGCGAAGAGGCGTCGCTGTTTGAGCGCAGCGAGTTCGGCGCCGTCCCCTGATTCACCGAGGAGCGCAGGGCACCGGTGCGCAGCGCCGGCTCGCGGATGGCGGCGCGTTTCTTTGGTTACTTTCTTGATGGCGCACATCCATGTGCTCCACCCTGCGGGCCGGCTATGCCGTTCCGTGCTGCTCCTGCAGCACGGTGCGCGCGCAAAGAAAGTGACACCCCGCCGCGGTCGCGGAAAAGGGCCGCCGGGCATGGCCCGGCGCTACCAGTGCGTCGGCGCACGTAAACCCGCTGTCGCGGAAACGACGAGCCGACGCTACTGCAGATCACGCAGATTCAATTTCCGCAGCGTCGGGTTCTTCCACGCGGTGATCCCGGCCACGCTCAGCACCGCGAACCCGCCCAGCACCACTGCCGGTACCAGCCCCAGAACCCTGGCCATCGTGCCGGCATAGAACGCGCCCAGTTCGTTGGACGAGCTGATGAAGATGCCGTTGATCGACGATACCCGGCCGCGCATCTCTTCCGGCGTTGCCAGCTGCAGGATGGTGGAGCGGATCACCACCGACACGCCGTCGAAGGCGCCGTAGAACAGCAGGATCAACGCCGACAGCCAGAAGTGCTGGGACAGGCCGAAGCCGATCACGCACAGGCCGAAGCCGGCCACGGCGAACAGCAGCACGCGACCAGCATTGCGGTGCAGCGGGTGGCGCGCCAGCCACAGGCCGACGCACACCGAACCCACTGCCGGGGCCGCGCGCAGGATGCCCAGTCCCTCCGGGCCGTGGTGCAGGATCTCGTGCAGGAACGCCGGCAGCATCGCCACCACGCCGCCCAGCAGTACCGAGAACATGTCCAGCGCCATGGCACCGACCATGATCCGGTTGCCGACCACGAAGCGCGCGCCTTCGGCGATGCTCTTGAAGATCGGGGCGGCGGGGCCGGCATGCACCGGTTCTTCCACCTTCAGCGTGGCCAGGCAGCCCATCGCCACCAGCGCGAAGGCCGTGGCCACCGCATAGGACAGGCCCTTGCCACCGAAGCCGACCAGCACCCCACCCAGTGCCGGGCCGGCGATCATGCCGGTCTGGAACACCACGGCGCCGAGGCCGGCGCCACGGGCGAAATGTTCACGTGGCAACACGCGGGCGAACAGCGCGTTGTAGATCGGCGACAGGAAGGCGCGGACCATGCCGGTCAGCGCGATGGCTGCGTAGATCGGCCACACGCCATCAACCGGCAGCCAGCCCTTGGCCACGCTGGTCAGCACCAGCGCGGTGGCGATCAGTCCGGAACAGGCGACCATGCCCAGCTTGCGGCGCGGCAGATGATCCACCAGATAGCCGGCGAACGGCGCCACGCAGAAGAACGGCAGCACCTCGGCCAGGCCGATCAGGCCCAGCGAGAACGGATTGCGGGTGACTTCGTAGATGTGCCAACCGACGGTGACCGCGACCACCTGGTAGGACAGCATCGCGAAGATGCGGTACGCCAGCAGCCGGGCGAAACCGGGCCGGGACAGCAGGCCCAGCGCGGTGTCTTCGGCTGTGGCAGGGTCGCTCACGACGGATCGCGCTGCAGCTGGGCCTGCGCGGTCTCACGGATGAAGGCCAGCATCGCCGCCACGCCGTTGCTGCGGGTCGGCGACAGATGGCGGGACAGGCCGATATCCTGGATATAGCTGGGTTCGGTGGCCAGGATCTCCTGCGCGGTGCGCCCGGAGTACACCCGCAGCGCCAGGAAGATCAGGCCGGAGACGATGGCCGAATCACTGATGGCGTGGAAACGCAGCGACTGCGTATTGCCTTCCGGCACGATCCAGACCATCGACTGGCAACCGAGCAGGCGGTGCTCTTCGGTTTTCCATTCTTCGGGGAAGGCGGGCAGCTTGCGGCCGAGGTCGATCAGGTACTGGTAGCGCTCGGACCAGTCGCCGAAGAAACCGAATTCCTCGGCGATGGCCGTCTGTGCCTCGGCGGCGGTGGGTTCAAGCGGGAACGGGGAGTCGATCACAACAGTCTCTACATTGGGGGCGTGGCCGGTGGGGCCGGCCACGGGGCAGGGCAGGTCAGCCGCGCTTGCGCGACCAGCGCACGCCCTGCGGGGTGTCTTCCAGCACGATGCCTTCGGCGGCCAGCTGGTCGCGGATGGCGTCGGAACGGGCGAAGTCGCGCGCCTGCTTGGCTGCCGCACGTTCGTCGATCAAGCCCTGGATGCGCGCGTCGTCGTCGCTGTCGCCAGCGGCGTTGCCGAACCACTGCGCCGGGTCGGCCTGCAGCAGGCCGAGGGCGAGACCCGCGCCGAGCAGTTCGCTCTTCAGGCGTGCGCGTTCGCTGGGATCGGTGGCGCGGCGCGCTTCGCCGGCGATACGGGCCACTTCGGCCAGCGCCTGCGGCGTATTGAGATCGTCATCCAATGCCGCTTCGATGACTGCCGGGATCACTGCCGTGGCGGCCACATCGGCCAGCTCGCGCAGGGTGCCGTACAGGCGGTCGAGGGTGCGGCCGGACTGTTCGATCAGCGCGTCGGACCAGTCCAGCGGCTGCCGGTAGTGGGCCGACAGCAAGGCCAGGCGCAATGCCTCGGGGGCGTGTTTACGCACCAGGTCGTGGACGCGCTCGATGTTGCCGATCGACTTGCTCATCTTGGCGCCGCCGAAGTTGAGCATGCCGTTGTGCAGCCAGAAGCGCGCGAACACCTTGCCGCCGTGCGCGCACTCGCTCTGCGCGATCTCGTTTTCGTGGTGCGGGAACTGCAGGTCGACGCCCCCGGCATGGATGTCGATGGTCTCGCCCAGGTGTGCGGCGGCCATCGCCGAGCATTCGATATGCCAGCCCGGACGGCCGCGGCCCCATGGCGATTCCCAGCCCGGCAGGTCGTCGCCGGACGGCTTCCACAGCACGAAGTCGCCAGGCGCGCGCTTGTAGGGAGCAACCTCGACACGGGCGCCGGCCAGCATTTCGTCCGGGTCGCGGCGTGACAGCTTGCCGTAGCCCTCGAAACTGCCGACGGCGAACAGCACATGGCCCTCGGCGGCGTAGGCATGCCCGCTGCTGACCAGCTGCTCGATCATGGTGATGATCTGCGCCATGTGCGCGGTCACTTCCGGCTCGATGTCCGGCGGCACCACGCCCAGCGCGGCCATGTCTTCACGGTAGGCGGCGGCGAAACGGTCGGTGATGGTGCTGATCGGCACCCCCTGCTCGCGCGCGGCGGTGTTGATCTTGTCGTCCACGTCGGTGATGTTGCGGGCGTAGCGCAGGGCACCGAAGCGCCGCCGCAGCAGGTCGGCCAGCACCCCGAACACCACCGGCCCACGGGCGTTGCCGATGTGCACGTAGTTGTAGACCGTCGGGCCGCACACATACAGGGTCGGACAGGCCGGGTCGAGCGGGGTGAACGGTTCGAGCTGGCGAGTCAGGTTGTTGTGCAGGCGCAGGGTCATGGGTCTGTGACTGGGGGACAAGCCTGTGATTTTAGAACGTGTCGGGCCCCTTTGGGGGGACCGTTGCCACCGGTGGACGTCACCGGCGGCCGGGGTGGGGTGGGCAGGAACGGCGCGGACGGGTAATGTTCAGCCCCTTGCGGTCACCACTGCCTACACTATTGCCGTGTCCCTGCTCCCTTCGCCAATGAAAACCACCGCGTTGCTGACCCTGGCCTGCCTGTCGGCGCTGCCTGCCGTGGTCCTGGCCCAGGAGGCCGAGCCCCGCAACCGGGTGGTGATCGTGGAGAACGTGAAGTTCGACTACGCCCAGGTGCTCAACGTGGAGCCGGTGTTCCAGACCCTGCGCGCAACCCGTACCGAGGAGCACTGCGAGCCGGTCTCGACCCGCACCCTGGCCCCGGTCAATGTCACCGGCGAGGAGCCGGTCGAGGACAAGGGCCGCATCGGCCGCCTGTGGGATTCGGTACGCTCGATGTTCAAGCGCAGCGACGAGGAGGGGGTGGAAGAGCTTCCGGCGGAAACCCCCGCCCCGGCGCCGGCCAACACGGGCCCGATGCTGACCCGGGACTGTCGAATCGTCCCTGTCGGGCGCGAGTTCCGCCGCCCCATCGCCTATGACGTGGATTACGTCTACAAGGGCACCAAGTACCGTTCACGGCTGCCGGAAGACCCTGGCAACCGGCTGAAGATCCGGGTTTCGATCACCCCTTGGGTGGGCCCGGAGCAGGCTGCCGCCGGCACCCCCTGATTCTGCGACGCTGGCCTCTTGCGCCGGCCCCGGCCGCATGTAAAGATTGCCGACCAATGAAGCTCACCGACTTCCAGCACGACAGCAGCGCCGCCCGCCAGGCCACTGGCATGACGTCGCGTGCCCGTCGACCGGAACCCCACATTCTCGCTGGGTAATCCGGAGCTTTCTGCTGTTCGTCCGAAAAAAACCCAGCCCGCCGGCTGGGTTTTTTCGTTTCCGCGTTCTGAAAGCTTCATCTGCAACCTTTTCGTATCACCTTGGTTCCCGGTTTTCCCTTCCACCTTCCACCGCGTCGGCCACCGGCGCCGCTCATGCAAGGAATGATGATGTCCCCCAAGCACTTCCTGAACACCCAGGACTGGAGCCGCAGCGAACTTGACGCGCTGCTGACCCAGGCTGCGCTGTTCAAGCGCAACAAGCTCGGCGACCAGCTCAAGGGCAAGTCGATCGCGCTGGTGTTCTTCAATCCGTCCATGCGTACCCGCACCAGTTTCGAGCTGGGCGCGTTCCAGCTCGGTGCCCACGCAGTGGTGCTGCAGCCGGGCAAGGATGCATGGCCGATCGAGTTCAACCTCGGCACGGTGATGGATGGCGATACCGAAGAGCACATCGCTGAAGTGGCCAAGGTGCTCGGCCGTTACTGCGACATCATCGCCGTGCGCGCGTTCCCGAAGTTCGTCGACTGGGCCTACGACCGCCAGGACGTCGTGCTCGAGAGTTTCGCCAGGTACTCGCCGGTGCCGGTGATCAACATGGAGACCATCACCCACCCGTGCCAGGAACTGGCGCACGTGATGGCCCTGCAGGAGCATTTCGGTACCCAGGACCTGCGCGGCAAGAAGTACGTGCTGACCTGGACCTACCACCCCAAGCCGCTGAACACCGCCGTGGCCAACTCGGCGCTGACCATCGCCACCCGCATGGGCATGGACGTGACGCTGCTGTGCCCGACCGCCGACTACATCCTCGACGAGCGCTACATGGGCTGGGCCGAGCAGAACGTGGCCGAGAGCGGCGGTTCGCTGAAGATCAGCCATGACATCGACAGCGCCTATGCCGGTGCCGACGTGGTCTATGCCAAGAGCTGGGGCGCGCTGCCGTTCTTCGGCAACTGGGAGCCGGAGAAGCCGATCCGCGACCAGTTCAAGCACTTCATCGTCGACGAGCGGAAGATGGCGCTGACCAACAACGGTGTGTTCAGCCACTGCCTGCCGCTGCGCCGCAACGTGAAGGCGACCGACGGCGTGATGGATTCGCCGCAGTGCATCGCCATCAACGAGGCCGAGAATCGCCTGCATGTGCAGAAGGCGATCATGGCCGCTGTTGCCGGCCGCTGATTCTTTTCCATTCGAACATTTCCGCCGGGCATGGCCCGGTGCTACCAGGACATACCCCCCATGAGCAACAAAGACGTCGTTCTCGCCTTCTCCGGCGGCCTTGATAC
This sequence comes from Stenotrophomonas sp. PA-6-5C, assembly GCF_021605635.1. NCBI lineage: Bacteria > Pseudomonadati > Pseudomonadota > Gammaproteobacteria > Lysobacterales > Lysobacteraceae > Stenotrophomonas > Stenotrophomonas sp. PA-6-5C. Next base: position 9,658 of record NZ_WKEE01000024.1, on the reverse strand, counting down.
CAGCTTCTGCGTGCCGTACCTGCAGGAGCGCGGTTACAACGTGCATACCGTGTTCGCCGATACCGGCGGTGTGGATGACGAAGAGCGCGATTTCATCGAGAAGCGTGCCGCCGAACTGGGTGTCACCAGCCACCAGACCGTCGATGGCGGTCCGGCCATCTGGTCCGGCTTCGTCAAACCGTTCGTGTGGGCAGGTGAGGGCTACCAGGGCCAGTACCCGCTGCTGGTGTCGGACCGTTACCTGATCGTCGATGCCGCGCTCAAGCGCGCCGCCGAACTGGGCACCAACATCATCGCCCACGGCTGCACCGGCATGGGCAACGACCAGGTGCGTTTCGACCTGGCAGTGAAGGCCCTGGGTGACTACCAGATCATCGCGCCGATCCGCGAGATCCAGAAGGAACACACCCAGACCCGCGCCTACGAGCAGAAGTACCTGGAAGAGCGTGGCTTCGGCGTGCGCGCCAAGCAGCAGGCCTACACCATCAACGAGAATCTGCTGGGCCTGACCATGTCCGGCGGCGAGATCGATCGTTGGGAAGCACCGGGCGAGGGCGCCCGTGGCTGGTGCGCACCGCGCAGCGAATGGCCGGAAGCACCGCTGACCGTCACCCTGAAGTTTGTCGAAGGCGAAGCCGTGGAGCTCAACGGCAAGGCACTGCCGGGCGAGCAGATCCTGGCCCAGCTCAACAAGCTGTTCGCCCCCTATGGCGTCGGCCGTGGCGTGTACACCGGCGACACCGTGATCGGCCTGAAGGGCCGCATCGTGTTCGAGGCACCGGGCCTGGTCTCGCTGCTGGCCGCGCACCGCGCGCTGGAAGATGCGGTGCTGACCAAGCAGCAGAACCGCTTCAAGCCGGACGTGGCGCGCAAGTGGGTGGAGCTGGTGTACGAAGGCTTCTATCACGACCCGCTGAAGACCGATATCGAAGCCTTCCTGAAGTCCTCGCAGGCCAAGGTCAACGGCGAAGTGGTGCTGGAAACCCGTGGCGGCCGCGTCGACGCCGTTGCGGTGAAGTCGCCGCACCTGCTCAACACCAAGGGCGCCACGTATGCGCAGTCGGCTGACTGGGGCGTGGAGGAGGCCGAAGGCTTCATCAAGCTGTTCGGCATGAGCTCGACGTTGTATGCGCAGGTCAACCGCGGCTGAGCCGCGATCGACCTGCCCGCGCATTCCTCCTTAACCCCGCGCCGTTGGCGCGCCCCCTTCAACAAGAAGGGGGCTCTCCTCCAGACGCGTTCCGGTAGCGCCGGGCCATGCCCGGCGGAAATCCACAGGATTGTTGATTCATGCTTGAACAGACGCTCGATCACCTGCAGGCGCTGGTGTCCTTCGACACCCGCAACCCGCCGCGTGCGATCACCACCGGTGGCATCTTCGACTACCTGCGCGACAACCTGCCCGGGTTCAATGTCGAGGTGATCGACCATGGCGCCGGCGCGGTCAGCCTGTATGCCGTGCGCGGTACGCCGAAGTACCTGTTCAACGTGCACCTGGACACCGTGCCGGACTCGCCGCACTGGAGTGCCGACCCGCACGTGATGCGCCGCCTGGACGACCGCGTGGTCGGCCTCGGTGTGTGTGACATCAAGGGCGCGGCCGCTGCGCTGGTAGCTGCGGCCAATGCCAGTGATGGCGATGCGGCGTTCCTGTTCTCCAGCGATGAAGAGGCCAACGATCCGCGCTGCATCGCCGCGTTCCTGGCCCGGGGCATCAAGTACGAAGCGGTGCTGGTGGCCGAACCGACCATGAGTGAAGCGGTGCTCGCGCACCGTGGCATCAGTTCGGTGCTGATGCAGTTCGCCGGCCGTGCCGGCCACGCGTCGGGCAAGCAGGATGCGGCCGCCAGCGCGCTGCATCAGGCGATGCGCTGGGGCAACCGCGCGCTGGACCATGTCGAATCGCTGGCCTCGGCACGCTTCGGCGGATTGACCGGCCTGCGCTTCAACATCGGCCGCGTTGAAGGTGGCATCAAGGCCAACATGATCGCGCCGGCGGCGGAAGTGCGCTTTGGTTTCCGGCCGCTGCCGTCGATGGATATCGATGCGCTGCTGGCGACCTTTGCCGGCTTCGCCGAACCGGAAGCGGCGGTGTTCACCGAAACCTTCCGTGGCCCCAGCCTGCCGGCCGGCGATATCGCCGAAGCCGAGAACCGCCGCCTGCTGGCGCGCGACGTGGCCGACGCGCTGGAGCTGCCGATCGGCAACGCGGTGGACTTCTGGACCGAGGCGTCGCTGTTCTCGGCCGCTGGCTACACCACGATGGTGTTCGGCCCGGGCGACATCGCCCAGGCCCATACCGCCGACGAGTTCGTGACGCTGGAGCAGTTGCAGCGCTACACCGACGCGGTACACCGGATCATCGCCGCCGGCGCCTGATCGACCCACAACGCCGCTGCGCACCTGCGCGGCGGAACTGCAACGCGGCGACCGCCGCCTGTGACGAAACCGAAATGTCTCCTGCCCTCCAGCCCCACCGCCAGACCCGCCAGACCATCGTGCGCCTGCTCTCGAGCATGGCCAGCGCGAAGGAGATCAGCCAATACCTCAAGCGCTTTTCGCAGCTGGACGCCAAGCGCTTTGCCGTGGTCAAGGTCGGCGGCGCAGTGCTGCGCGACGATCTCGACGCGCTGACCTCCTCGCTGTCGTTCCTGCAGGAAGTCGGCCTGACTCCGATCGTGCTGCATGGCGCCGGCCCGCAGCTGGATGCGGAACTGTCGGCCGCCGGCATTGAAAAGCAGACGGTCAACGGCCTGCGGGTGACCTCGCCGGAAGCGCTGGCGATCGTGCGCCGGGTGTTCCAGCAATCCAACCTGCGCCTGGTCGAAGCCCTGCAGCAGAACGGCGCGCGCGCCACTTCCATCACCGGTGGCGTGTTCGAGGCGGAGTACCTGGGCCTGGATACCTACGGCCTGGTCGGCGAGGTGAAGAAGGTCAACCTGGCACCGATCGAAGCCAGCCTGCGCGCAGGCTCGATTCCGGTCATCACCAGCCTGGGCGAGACCGCCGGTGGGCAGATCCTCAACGTCAATGCCGACTTCGCCGCCAACGAACTGGTGCAGGAACTGCAGCCGTACAAGATCATCTTCCTGACCGGTACCGGCGGCCTGCTGGACGAAGAGGGCAGCGTGATCGATTCGATCAACCTGTCCACCGAGTACGACCACCTGATCGCACAGCCGTGGATCCACGGTGGCATGAAGGTGAAGATCGAACAGATCAAGTCCCTGCTGGACCGGCTGCCGCTGGAATCGTCGGTGTCGATCACCCGTCCGGCCGACCTGGCCAAGGAACTGTTCACCCACAAGGGCTCGGGCACGCTGGTGCGGAAGGGCGAGAAAGTGCTGCGTGCAACCGCCTGGAGCGAGCTGGACCTGCCGCGCCTGAAGGGCCTGATCGAATCCAGTTTCGGTCGTACCCTGGTGGCGGACTATTTCGAGAAGACCACGCTGCTGCGCGCCTATGTCAGCGAGAATTACCGCACGGCGGTGATCCTCACCGATGAGGCCGAGGGCGTGTACCTGGACAAGTTTGCCGTGCTCGACGATGCGCAGGGCGAAGGCCTTGGCCGCGCGGTCTGGAACGTGATGCGCGAGGAAACCCCGCAGCTGTTCTGGCGCTCGCGCAACGGCAACCCGATCAACCATTTCTACTACGCCGAATCCGATGGCTGCTACAAGCAGGGCCATTGGAAGGTGTTCTGGTACGGTGCCGATGGCATCGACCGGATCAGGACCTATGTCGACCATTGTGCCGTGCGTGCACCGAGCCTGGAGGGCTGAGCGCGATGAACCACGCAGACTGGACCCGGGTACCCACGCTGACCGGCACGCATGCGCGGCTGGAACCGCTGCAGATGAGTCATATCGACGGCCTGCGCGGTGCGTTGGGTGACGGTGCGTTGTCGAAGCTCTGGTATACGCAGGTGCCCGATGCGAAGACCATGACCAGCTATGTGCAGGCCGCGCTGCAGGCGCAGGCCGAGGGCAAGGTGCTGCCGTTCGTGGTGTTCGATGCCAACGACCATATCGTCGGCACCACCCGCTACTACGACCTGCAGGCGGACGTGCCGCGGCTCAGCATCGGCTACACCTGGTATGGCGAGTCGGTGCAGCGCACCGGGGTCAACACCGAAACCAAGCTGATGCTGCTCAGCCATGCCTTCGAGCGACTGGAATGCCTGAGCGTGGTGTTTGAAACCAGCTGGTTCAACTTCACCTCGCGCACCGCGATCGCACGCCTGGGCGCCAAGCAGGATGGCGTGCTGCGCAATCACCGTCGCCATCCCGACGGCACGCCGCGCGACACCGTCATCTTCTCCATCATCGACGCGGAATGGCAGGGCGTGAAACGCCACCTGCAGCACCGCCTCGACTCGCACGCATGAGCACGCACGCATGAGCACTTCCTCCTCGTTCACCGTCGGCATCGTCGGCGCCCGCGGCCATACCGGCGCCGAGCTGATCCGGCTGGTGGCCGCGCATCCGAACCTGCAGCTGGGCTTCGTCTCCTCGCGCGAACTGGCCGGGCAGCGCGTGTCCGACCACTACCCGCAATGGCAGGGTGAACTGCAGTTCGAGAATCTCGACGCCGATGCCGTTGCCGCCAAGGGCGTGGATGCGGTGATCCTGGCGCTGCCCAACGGCCTGGCTGCTCCGTTCGTGACGGCGCTGGAAACGGCGAAGCCGGACACGGTGATCGTCGACCTGTCGGCCGACTACCGTTTCGACAACAGCTGGTACTACGGTCTGCCCGAGCTTACCCGCGACCGTTACAACGGCCAGAAGCACATCAGCAATCCCGGTTGCTATGCCACCGCGATGCAGCTGGCGATCCATCCGCTGCGGGATCTGCTGGCGGGCCCGCCGCAGTGCTTCGGTGTGTCCGGCTACTCCGGTGCCGGCACCTCGCCGTCGGACAAGAACAATGTCGAGCTGCTGGCCGACAACCTGATGCCGTACGCGCTGACCAACCACGTGCACGAGCGTGAGGTGTCCGTGCAACTCGGCGTGGCCGTCGAATTCATGCCGCACGTCGCGCCGCATTTCCGTGGCATCACTCTCACCGCCAACCTGTGGTTGAACCGTGTGCAGACCCGCGAGCAGATCGTCGAGCGCTTCCAGCAGGCCTATGCCGGTGAAGCACTCATCGAGGTCGTGGACGAGGCGCCGTGGGTGAGCCGCATCGCTGGCCGCCATGGTGCCCAGGTCGGCGGCTTCACGCTGGCCCCGGGCGGCAAGCGGGTGGTGGTGGTGGCGACCCTGGACAACCTGCTCAAGGGCGCGGCCACCCAGGCCATGCAGAACCTCAATCTCGCGCTGGGCATCGACGAACTGACGTCGATCCCGCACTGAAACCGCACAGGAGCCCCCCATGGCAGACCTTCTTTGGCAGAAGCCAGGCGTCGCTGTCGATGCCCAGATCCAGACCTTCCTCGCCGGCGACGACGTGATCCTCGACCGCGAATTCTTCCTGCATGACATCGCCGCCAGCGCCGCGCACGCGCAGGGCCTGCAGCACATCGGCATCCTCAGCGCCGATGAACTCGCTGGCCTGCTGCGCGAACTGGAGGTGCTGGCGCAGGACTTCCGCGAAGGCCGCTTCGTGCTGGATACGCAGTATGAAGATGGCCATTCCGCCATCGAGGCACGGTTGACCGAGCGCCTGGGTGATGCAGGCCGCAAGATCCATACCGGCCGTAGCCGCAACGACCAGATCCTGGTCGCGACCCGGTTGTGGTTGAAGGAGAAGCTGCAGCGCGTCGCGCAGGTCAGTGCCGAAGTGGCCAAGGTGGCGCTCGACCGTGCGCAGGCCGAGCAGCATCTGCCGATTCCCGGTTACACCCACATCCAGCGTGCCGTGGTGTCCTCGGCAGGCATGTGGTGGGCTGGGTGGGCCGAGGCTTTCATCGACAACGCTGTGCGTGCCCGCGATACCCATGCACTGGTTGATGCCAATCCGCTCGGCACCGCTGCCGGTTACGGCGTGAACCTGCCGCTGGATCGCGAACACACCACCGCTGCGCTCGGCTTTGCGCGCATGCAGATCTCGCCGATCTACGCGCAGCTGTCGCGTGGCAAGTTCGAACTGGCCGCACTGGAAGCGCTGGGTGGCGCAACCCTGGACCTGCGCCGCATCGCCTGGGACCTGTCGCTGTTCACCAGCGCCGAATTCGGTTTCGTCGCGCTGCCGGCGCAGTACACCACCGGCAGTTCGATCATGCCCAACAAGCGCAATCCGGACGTGATCGAGCTGATGCGGGCGACCCATGCCAGCGTCGCCGCTGCACGTACCGAGATCGAGCAGTTGCTGTCGCTGCCGTCGGGTTACCACCGTGATCTGCAGTCGTCCAAGGGCGCGATCTTCCACGGCTTCGGCCGTGGCCTGGCCGCGCTGGAGCTGCTGCCGGCGCTGCTGGCCAACCTGGAATGGCGCGATGACAAGCTGCGTGCGGCGATCGATTCGGGCATGTACGCCACCGACGTAGCGGTGGAAGCTGCGGTCGCGGGCGTGCCGTTCCGCGAGGCCTACAAGGCCGCTGCCGCCGGCGCCGACAGCGCAGGGCAGGGGCGTACGCCGGAAGGCAGCCTGGCGGCGCGTGTATCGCCGGGTTCGGCGTCGGACCTGCGCCTGGATGAACTGCGCGCGCGCTGGCAGGCGCTGTCCTGATGGCCGCCACCGTCTACCTGGTGCTGGCGATGCGCCAGCCCGGCTTCACCGACGCCGTGGTGCAACCGCACCGCGACTTCCTCGATGCGTTGCAGGCCGAAGGCAAGCTGCAGCTGACCGGCGGCTTTGCCGATGGCAGTGGCGGCGCCTATGTGCTGTGCAACGTCGACAGCCTGGCGCAGGCACAGGCCATCGTCGCCACCGATCCGTTGGTGACGATGCAGGCATCGGCGCTGAGCGTCCACGAATGGAATACCCGCTGAGGCGCCCCCGATGACCGTCCACGCCGCCACCGTTGCATCGCCGTTCCCCGAACAAGCGCTGCCGTCGTGGCGGCGTGCCGTACTCAAGGTCGGCAGCAGCCTGCTCGCGGCCGATGGCGGTGGCCTGTCACCGCGTCACGCGCTGGGCCTGGCCCAGTTCGTCTCGGCCAATGTGCTGGCTGGGCGCGAAGTGGTCATCGTCTCCTCCGGCGCGGTGGCTGCCGGTCGCGCGATCCTGCCCAGGGCCGATGAGCCTGGTGCGGCGATGGCGGCGCGACAGGCATTGGCGGCACTTGGCCAGGCGCAGCTGATCGGTCTGTGGCAGCGCTTCTTCGAGCGCCCGGTGGCGCAGGTGCTGCTGACCCATGACGATCTGCGCAACCGCCGCCGTTACCTCAACGCACGCGCCACCCTCAACGAGCTGCTGCGGCTGGGGGCATTGCCGGTGGTCAACGAGAACGACACTGTATCGGTGGACGAACTCAAGCTTGGCGACAACGACAACCTGGCTGCGACCGTAGCGGCGCTGGTCGATGCCGATGCACTGTTCATCGCCACCGACATCGATGGCCTCTACAGTGCCGACCCGCGCACGCATGCCGATGCACGGCCGCTGCACGACGTGCCCGAGTTGAATGATGCCGTGCTGGCGATGGCCGGTGGTGCCGGTTCAGTCGCCGGTACCGGCGGCATGCGCACCAAGCTGGAGGCCGCGGCCAAGGCCGGCCGTGTTGGCATTGAAACCTACCTGTTCAACGGCCGCAGTGGCGAGGTGGTGCGCGCGCTGTCACAGGATCGCCTGTTCGGCACCCGCATCCATGCGGCGCGCAGCCGCGAGGCCGCCCGCAAGCACTGGCTGCGGCACGCGCCGCTGGCCGAAGGCGCGATCCTGATCGACGCCGGCGCGGCGCAGGCGATGCGCGAGAAGGGCGCCTCGCTGCTGCCTGGTGGCATCACCGGTGCCGATGGCGCGTTCCGCCGAGGTGACATGGTGCAGGTGTGCTGGAACACCGAAGCCGGCCGGGTCTGCGTGGCCCGTGGTGTCAGCCAGTACGCCGCCGATGACGTGCGCCGCATTGCCGGCCACCACACCCGCGATATCCAGACCGTGCTCGGCTACAACTACGGCGGCACCGTCGTCCATCGCGACGATCTGGTGCTGCCATGAACCCCTTGCAGGATGTCCCGATGAGTGAGATCGAATCGCAGGCCCGCGCCTGCCGTGACGCAGCCCAGGTGGTCGCGGGCCTCGACAGCGATGCCCGCAGGGCGCTGCTGCAGGCGATGGCGCAGGCGCTGGAGGTCAATGCCGGGCAGATTCTTGCGGGTAATGCGCGCGACCTGGCCGCGGCCCGCGACAAGGGCGTGGGCAGCGCGATGCTCGACCGCCTGGCGCTGGACCCGGCACGCCTGCTGGCAATGGCCGATGCGGTGCGTGAGGTGGCGGGCCTGCCGGACCCGGTCGGGCAGGTGACCCGCGACGACGTGCGTCCGAACGGAATCCGCGTACAGAAGGTGCGCGTGCCGCTGGGGGTAATCGCGATGATCTACGAAGCACGCCCGAACGTGACCGCCGAAGCCGCCGCGCTGTGCCTGAAGGCGGGCAACGGCGTGATTCTGCGTGGAGGTTCGGAGGCCATCCATTCCAACACCGCCATCGCCCAGGCGTTGGCCGTTGCATTGAAGGCCAACGGCGTTCCCCCTGCCGCGGTGACGGTGCTGACCGACCTGCGCCGCGAAGCCATGCTGGAACTGCTGCAGCTGCATGAACTGATCGACCTGGCGATCCCGCGCGGTGGCGAAGGCCTGATCCGCTTCGTTGCAGAACACGCACGGGTACCGGTGATCAAGCACTACAAGGGTGTCTGCCACCTGTTCGTGGATGCCAGTGCCGACCCTGCCAAAGCGCTCGATCTGCTGGTGGATGGCAAGTGCAGTCGCCCGTCCGCGTGCAATTCACTGGAAACCCTGCTGGTGCACCAGGACATTGCCGCAGACTTCCTGCCGCGTACTGCGCAGGCGCTGGCCGAACGTGGCGTGCAGCTGCGTGCCGACGCGCGCGCGCAGCCGTTGCTGCCGGGAAGCACTGCTGCCAGCGAGGATGACTATGCCGCCGAGTTCCTTGATCTGGTACTGGCGGTCCGCGTGGTCGACGATCTTGACGCAGCGATCGCGCACATCCGCACCTACACCTCCGACCATACCGAAGTGATCGCCACCGAAGACGTAGCCAGTGCCGAACGTTTCGTCAACGCGTTGCGCTCGGCGGTGGTGATGGTCAACGCGTCTTCACGTTTTTCCGATGGCGGCCAGCTTGGCCTCGGCAGCGAAATCGGGATCTCCACCACGCGCCTGCATGCCTATGGCCCGATGGGACTGGAAGCGCTCACGGTCGAACGTTTCGTGGTGCGTGGCGAAGGCCAGGTCCGAAGGTAGGTTCACGGCCGGGCTGCGCCCGGCACCTGCAGAAGCCACTGCGCAAGCAACGGCGACGGCAAAAGCCGGGTTCCTGTGGGATGGCGGGGTGGGTCCGGTTGCGGGGGACGCCGCAAGTACGTCCCTGTAGGCTTGGGCGCGCCATCCATGGCGCTCACGCCCCCGCAACCGGGCCCACCCCGCCTTCGACAGATTTCCGCGAGCTGTCGGAACGACGTACTGTGCTGCTGTTTGTCTGTTTCTTTTACACATCTCCCAGCCCACCCGACAAATCCATTAAATTTCTATTC
>NZ_WKEE01000023.1:0-71567 GCF_021605635.1 Stenotrophomonas sp. PA-6-5C | reverse complement strand
CACCATGACGTTGCGCTCCTTCTCCGTCACGGCCTTGGGAGCCACGGCGGGAATCAGGAGCATCATGAAGGCCGCCAGATGCAGGGCGATTACAAACGCGATACCGACGATGCGAGGCCAGCTCAGCCCCGAGTCATCGGGTTGTTCGTACCGGTGAACGACTAGTTGTTCCGTCATGCGCCAAGAGCTCAATAGTGGGGCCGGAATCCCGGGGGCGGGATCCCTGATCAGCGGTGCATGACACCGCAGGAACCTCCAAGCTTATACCAATCCTGAGCGCTTGCGCATCATCTGGGCAGGCGTTCAGGCGTTATTCCTACTTACTACAGGTTGATGATTTTCTTGGCATCAGCCTGGTTCTTCACGCCCTTCTCCAGCGCCTGCTGGGCGGCCTTCTTGGCCTCCGGGACACGACCTTCACTGTGCAAAACACGTGCCAGATTCAGGTAGGTCTCACCGTCCTTGGAGAGCGGGGCGGCCTTCTGCCACGCGTCGATCGCCTGCGGCACCTGGTCGGAGTAGTAGTAGGACTGGGCCAGTGCCAGGTAGACCTGGTAATCCGGCTTCAGGATGCCCTTCTGCAACCCCTCGTTGATGACCGCGATGACGTCCTTTTCCTTGTTCTCGGTGTTGGCATAGATCGAGTACAGCTGCTTGTACTCGCGCTCTTCGGTGAGCTGACCGCTGCTGCGCAGCTTGTCCATCACCGCGGCGGCCTTCGGCATCTGGTCGGCCTGCATGTACATGTTGGCCAGGTTCAGCTGCGCTTTCTTGTCATTCGGGTTCTTGGCCGCCAGCGCTTCGGCGGCCTGCACGGCCTCACCGGTCTGGCCGGCTTCGGACAGGGCGGCCATCAGCAGCTGGTTCCAGTTGTCCTTCGGCTCGGCAGCGCCTGCGATGGCCTGCTTCAGCACCGGGATCGCTTCCTGGTAGCGCTCCAGCTGGTACAGCGCCTGGCCCTTGATGATCAGCTCTTCCGGCTTGGTCGACTTGCTCTCGGCGAAGTACTTGTCCAGGGTCGCCAGGCCTTCAGCGGTCTTGTCTTCCTGGATCTCCAGCTGGCCCAGCATCAGCATCGACTGGAAGTGGCCGTTGTTGTCCAGGCCGTTGAACTGCAGCACCTGCTTCAGGTAGGCGATGGCGGCTGCGGTGTCGTCGGTCTGGTAAGCGGCCTGGGAGGCGAGCTGCGCGGCCAGCGACTTGTCGTACTCGTTGGCGCCCTCGGCGGCCAGGATCTCGTCGGCCAGCGTGCGGGTCTCCGGGAACTTTTCCTTGTTGTAGCTGTCAATCATCTTCTGCAGCTTGCTGCCCAGCTTGGCCGACGACTTCGCTGCCGGCTCCTGGCGGGTCGCGTTCGGGAACAGCACTTCGGCCTTGGCCTGCTTGCCGCCGCGGTTGCCACGCTCGGACGAACGCGAAGACTGCGCGAACGCGTCGGTGACCACGGCGCCGGTCAGGGCAGTGGCGATGAGGACGGAAAGCACAGCTTTGTGGTTACGGAAAATCATCGTTCACCTCGATCGAACCGCCGGTAGCGGCAAAGTCGGACTGTCAGAAAAATCTGAGCCGCCAAACGTATCAGAAACAGATGGCGTGAGAAATCGTTTTATGTGCTGCAATACAGCATGAATTTGCGCACTCAGCCACACTTTGGCCGGCGTCCGGCGGCCTGGGCCTGCTGGTAGACGGGCCCGAGAGCCGGTACATCACGCTGCAACTCCCTGATCCGATTGGCTGGATCAGGATGGGTAGACAGCCATTGCGGGCTGCGACCGCCGCTGGCGGCCATCATGTTCTGCCACAGATCGACGGCCTGGGCGGGGTTGAATCCGGCCTCGGCCATCAACCGCTGACCGATCACGTCAGCCTCGCTCTCCTGGGTGCGTGAGCCGGGCAACAGGAACGCGGTCTGCGCCCCCATCCCGCCGAGCTGGTTGACCGTGCTGGCCGCGCCATCGCCGCCATACGCGCCGGCCAATGCCCCCAGCACCGCCAACCCGGTCTGCGCGCCCATCTGCCGGGTGATGCGCTCTTCGTGGTGGCGGGCGATCACATGGCCGATTTCATGGCCGATCACCGCGGCCAGCTGATCCTGGTTCTTGGCGACACTGAAGATGCCTGTGTTGACCCCGACCTTGCCGCCCGGCAGGGCGAAGGCGTTGGGTTCCTTGTCGACGAACACCGCCGTCTCCCACCGTACGCCACGGTACTGAGGCGGCAGCTGTGCGACCAGCGCGTTGACCACGCATTGCACGTAGCCGTTCTGGCGGCCGTCGCTGCTGATCTTCTCCTTCTGCTTGGTTTCGGCGAACGCCTGCGCACCCAGCTGATCCAGCTGTGCCTGCGACACACCGCCCACCATCTGCCGACGGCCGGTGGGTGAAGTGGTGGTCGCGCAGGCGCTGACCAGAGTGGTGATGACGATGGCCAACAGCAGTTGTTTCATGGAGCGCCCCCCGAGTTCAGAAGCCCAGTGTGTAACGGGTCTGCTTAATCTTTCGTCAAGCGGACAGAGCCTTACGTTGCCCCGAAAAACACCAGGGCTGCAAGCGCCACGGCATTGTTCAGTGCATGTGCGGCGATCGCCGCCCACAAGCTGCCCGTGCGGCGGTACAGCCAGCAGAACGCAGCGCCCATGCCGCCATAGACCAGCCACAGCTGTGCGATCTCGGCCGGGCCATTGGCGCTGGTACCGGGAATTTCATGGATGAGCGCGAACGCCAGGCTGCTCAGGATCATCCCCAGCCACGGCCGTCCGGCCTGCCACAGACGCCCGAACAGGACCCGGCGGAACAGGAGTTCTTCGTAGGCGGGTGCAAGCACCACGGCAAACAACGTCAGGAACAGCGGAAAACGGGCAACCGCGTTCTGCATCAGTTCGAGGTTTGTCGGCACCGGCTCGATGCCCATCTGCTTGGCCACGAAGGCGATACCGTTGCTGCCGATCACGATCGCGCTGGCAACCAGCAGGGTCCAACCCCAGGTGGAGGGGCGACGGAGTGCGTCCCGCGAACGCTGGCGTTCGACAGCGTTGGCCGGTCGGCGCCAGAAATACACCAGCAGCGCTGCGCCGCCGGTAGCGACCAGCGCCATCAGGATCTGCCCGAGCGCACCGGGTTGGCCGAGCTGCTGGGCGACCGTTGCCGTATCGGGCGTGCCGCCCCCGGATTTGGCGCTGGCATAGCCGACCACGATGCCGCGATAGAGTCCCCAGATCAGACCACTCACCAGGCTCAACCCGAACAGGGTGACGGCGGCGATGCCGAGGTCGATGAAGAAACCCGCCAACGGCGAGGAGGCGCGGGGGGCAGTGGTTGCCGGCGGGACCGGCGGCGGAGCGGAAACCGGGACGGAAGCGGACATCGATTACCTGCGATCAAGGGACAAAAGCCGGCGCACCTCCCCGTGCGCCGGCCACGATCCGATTGTGTCAGATATCCAGATTGGCGACCTTCAGCGCGTTGTCTTCGATGAAGTCACGACGCGGTTCGACCACATCACCCATCAGGGTGCTGAAGATCTGGTCAGCGGCGACTGCATCTTCGATACGCACCTGCAGCAGGCGACGGGTATCGGGATTCACGGTGGTATCCCACAGCTGTTCCGGATTCATTTCGCCCAGGCCCTTGAATCGCTGGATCTGACGGCCGCGCTTGGCTTCGTCCAGCAGCCAGTTGCGGGCCTGCGCGAACGATTCGACCTCGATCGACTTGGCGCCACGGGTGATGACCGCGCCTTCGCGGACCAGACCGTGCAGCAGCTGCGCTGCCTGGTGGATGCCGCGCAGTTCGCCGCTTTCCAGCGCGGACAGCGGCAGCACCTGGATGTGCTGTTCGCCCATGTGGCTGCGCGTGACCAGCACTGCAGCCGGACGCTGCTCGTTGGGTTCCTGCAGTTCCAGGGTGAAACGGGCGCTGCCGAGGTTGCCCTGGTTGAGGTGCTTGGCCAGCGCGTCCAGGCCTTCGCCAGCACCTGCATTGCGCAGGTTTTCCAGCTCCAGCGGCATGAAGTCGACCAGCGCTTCGAGCAGGTTGCGATCGTAACGGTGGGTATTGCGGTTGATCGTGTCCTGCGCGGCAGCGTAGGCGAGCAGCAGCTTTTCCAGTGCCACACCGTCGATCGGCGGCTCGCCGCTAGCCGGCACCAGCCCAGCGTTTTCCACTGCGCTGCTGGCCAGATAGCTGTCCAGCGCCGGATCGTCCTTCAGGTACAGCTCCTGCTTGCCCTGCTTGATCTTGTACAGCGGCGGCAGGCCGATATAGACATAACCGCGCTCGATCAGCTCCGGCATCTGACGGTAGAAGAACGTCAGCAGCAGGGTGCGGATGTGCGCGCCGTCGACGTCGGCGTCGGTCATGATGATGATCTTGTGGTAACGCAGCTTGTCCGGGTTGTACTCGTCGCGACCGATGCCGGTGCCCAGCGCGGTGATCAGCGTACCCACCTGGTCGGACGCCAGCATGCGGTCGAAGCGGGCACGTTCCACGTTGAGGATCTTGCCGCGCAGCGGCAGCACCGCCTGGTTCTTGCGGTTGCGGCCCTGCTTGGCCGAACCACCTGCCGAGTCACCCTCGACGATGAACAGTTCGGACAGCGCCGGATCCTTTTCCTGGCAGTCGGCCAGCTTGCCCGGCAGGCCGGCGATATCCAGCGCACCCTTGCGGCGGGTCAGGTCACGCGCCTTGCGCGCCGCTTCGCGGGCACGGGCAGCGTCGACGATCTTGCCGGCGATGGCCTTGGCTTCGTTCGGGTTTTCCTGCAGGAACTCTTCCAGGCGCTGGCCGAACGCACTTTCCACGGCCGGGCGCACATCCGAGCTGACCAGCTTTTCCTTGGTCTGGCTGGAGAAGCTCGGGTCCGGCACCTTGACCGACAGCACCGCGATCATGCCTTCGCGCATGTCATCGCCGGTCAGGTTGATCTTGGCCTGCTTGGCGATGCCGTTCTGCTCGATGTAGTTGTTGAGCACGCGGGTCAACGCGCCACGGAAGCCGGCCAGGTGGGTACCACCGTCCTTCTGCGGAATGTTGTTGGTGAAGCAGTACATCGTCTCCTGGTAGGAGTCGGTCCACTGCAGCGCCACTTCCACGGTGATGCCGTTGGATTCGCCGGTCACCGAGATCACGTTCGGGTGCAACGGCGTCTTCAGCTGCGCCAGATGCTCCACGAAGCTGCGGATGCCGCCCTCGTAATGGAAGTCGTCGCGGCGGCCATCACCACGCTCGTCCACCAGCACGATCTTGACGCCGGAGTTGAGGAAGGACAGTTCGCGCAGGCGACGGGCCAGGATGTCGTAGTGGAATTCCACGTTGTCGTGGAAAGCCTTTACCGAGGGCCAGAAGCGCAGGGTGGTGCCGCGCTTGGTGCTGGGCCCGACCTGCTTCAGCGGGTGCAGTGCCGCGCCGTCGGCGTATTCCTGCTGGTAGTGGAAACCGCCTTGGTAGATATCCAGGACCAGCTTCTGCGACAGCGCGTTGACCACGCTGACACCCACGCCATGCAGGCCGCCGGAAACCTTGTAGCTGTTGTCGTCGAACTTGCCGCCTGCGTGCAGGACCGTCATCACGACTTCGGCTGCAGACACGTCGCGGTCGAGCTTTTTGCTCATCTGCTCGTGCTTGCCCGTCGGAATGCCGCGACCGTTGTCGGACACTCCGACCGAGCCATCGGCATGAATCGTCACCGACACGTGATCGGCATGGCCGGCGAGGGCTTCGTCGATCGAATTGTCGACGACCTCGAACACCATGTGATGCAGGCCGGTGCCGTCATGGACGTCGCCGATGTACATGCCTGGGCGCTTGCGGACAGCCTCCAGGCCTTCCAGGGCCGTAATGCTGTTGGCGTCGTAGTTGCCGTTGTTTGCCGGGGTGTTCTGTTCGTCGGTCATTGCGCTTGCCGTAGGCTCCGCAGGTCGGACACCGCTTTGAGCGATGTGCCGAGAATGAAGGGATAGCAGCCTGAATTATACCAGCCGGGGCTGAGCGGCCTTGCCGTGCCCACTATGGCACAGCCACGATCTGTGCATGTTCCACGTGGAACCGGGTGATGTTGCTCAGACTCTCCAGTGCCGCAGGCGCTTCTGTGGCGGTGATGAAGATCTGCGCCGGTGCCGCCAACAAGCGTTGCAGTACCCGGGCCTGGTGGGTTCGATCCAGCTCCGAGGCAAGATCGTCCAGCGCGATGACGGGCCACTCGCCGCGCTGCTCAGCGTAATCCTCTGCCTGAGCCAGCAGACAGGCGAGGGCGGTGAGCTTGGCCTGGCCGCGTGAGAGCGCATCGCGGCCTGGAATGCTGTGAAACGCCACGCTCCAGTCCGCGCGGTGCGGGCCCAGCGAGGTGTAACCCGCCTGACGGTCGCGCTCGCGCGCCAGCAACAGTGCATCGGCCAGTGGAACCTCGCTTCGACGCCAGCCGGGGCTCAGGTTCATGCCCACAATTCCCAACTGAGGAGCCAATGCCTCGGCCAAGGCGATCGTCCGGGACTGCAGCCGCTCCAGGTAGTGCTGCCGACGACTGGTCAGCGGCTCTCCCGCCTCGGCCAGCTCGTGATCCCAGGTATCGAGCATCCGAGACGGCCCGCCCTGCTTGAGCAGGGCATTGCGCTGCTTCAACGCCCGCGAATAGCGCCGCCACAGGGAAAGAAAGTCTGGTTCCACGTGGAACAGGCCCCAATCGAGGAAACGCCGGCGCGGTTCACCACCACCACTCACCAGGGCATGGCTGCCTGGTTCAAAGGTGACCACCGCCAGCGCGGCACACAGGTTTCCGAGCTGGGCAACGTCTTCGCCATCCAAGCGCCCTTTCCACTCCTGTCCACTATGCCGCAGGCCCGCTTTTCGCCGCTGCGCAGGCAGATCACCGCGTTGCTCGTCCCATTCCACGAAGACCTCCAGGGCTTCATGGCCCTGACGCACCAGGCCATCGCGTACCCGCCCGCGGAAACTCCGCCCATAGGCCATCAGATGCAACGCTTCAAGGACGCTGGTCTTGCCAGCGCCGTTGTCACCGGTCAGCAGATTCACCCCTGGCTGGGGCGACAGCTCCACTGCATCGAAACGACGCAACTGGTGGAGGGCAAGACGACGAATCTGCATGGGATGCGACAGACCATCCGCACGTGGCGGTAGAGGGGCGGGGAATCACCCAGCTTACTGCATTGGTCAAGCCAGCCGTCATGGCTGGACGCGGCCCGGCATCAGCGAGCCCTGTCGACGTTGGAGAACATGTGTTCCCCGTGGCGGGGGCTTGAGTGCCGGCGACAGGCGACCGGACAGCGGCCGAAATCGTTCAAATCCAGCAGCTGGCCAAGGCTCAAGGAGCCCAGATTTCAAAAATCCGGCGGCCGTTGCACGCGCACCAGGCCTGACGGCGCGCCGCGGTGGCCGTCAGTACTCCGAAAATTCTTTGAAATCTGCTGACAGCGGCCCCGCCAGGTTCCACAGATTTCAAGAAATTCAAAGCCTCCGTTCCACGCCATCCACAGCGGGCCTGTATGACTTATACACAAGGTGTGGGCGAACTGTGGATAAAAAAGGCACTTTTACCTCGCCTCAAAACTATCCACAGGTTCCCCCCCAGGCTTGATGGCCTATATACAGGGGGTTTCAGACCTATAAAGTTGTTTTAAATCAAAAACATAGCCTACTTCTACATGAAATCTGGCCCTACCATCACCACCAAGCTTTTGATTTATACCCAGATTTAGAAGCTAGGGACGCCCCGAATTTCCGCGAATGAGGCCTGTGGACAGAGAAGTCAGCACGCAGGCGAAGTCGCTCGATCCAAGACCGCGCTGTATTTGCATTCGAACCGTCTCAGCATTCCTGCAAGGCTGGAACTCCTCGGCTGGCTTCCGACAGCGACGATCCCATGCAAGAGCGGGACGTCTGCAACGTCTCGTCAGCCGCAACCCCGAAGATGCAAGAAGCATTCGGCACCGATGCTCCACGTGGAACAAAAAAAAGACGCCCGGGGAATCCCGGGCGTCCATGTGTTCCACGTGGAACGGTGCAGCTGTCAGAGACGCAGCGGCATCACCACATGACGCGACTTCTCGCTGCTCGATTCACGCACCAGCGCCGAGGAGTTGGAGTCGCGAAGCTGGATGATCACTTCTTCGTCGCGCAGCGCGGAGAGGGCATCCAGCAGATAGTTCACGTTGAAGCCGATAGCCAGATCGCTGACCGTGGTGTCGGCTTCGATTTCTTCCTGGGCTTCTTCCTGCTCCGGGTTGTGCGCGCTGATCTTCAGGTTGCCCGGCGAGACTTCCACGCGGATGCCGCGGTACTTCTCGTTGGACAGGATCGCGGCACGCTGCAGCGAGGCACGCAGTGCTTCGCGGTCGACCTTCACTTCACGGTCGGCACCGATCGGAATCACTGCCTCGTAATCCGGGAAGCGGCCATCGATCAGCTTGGAGGTGAAGGTGACATCGTCGCGCTTCACACGAACGTGGCTGCGGCCGACTTCCAGCTCGATCTCGCGATCGCCGCTTTCCAGCAGGCGCTGCAGTTCGGTCACGCCCTTGCGCGGCACGATGATCTGGCGCTTGGAGCCGCTGGGCTTGGCCAGATCGGTTTCGCACAGTGCCAGGCGATGACCGTCGGTCGCGACAGTGCGCAGGGCATCGCCGCGCAGGTCGAACAGCAGGCCGTTGAGGTAATAGCGCACGTCCTGCTGGGCCATCGCGAACGCAGTGCGCTCAATCAGCTCCTTCAGGGTGGCTTCGCCGATCGCAACACGCTCGGTGGCTTCCACTTCGTCCACCGACGGGAAGTCGTTGGAGGGCAGGGTGGCCAGGGTGAAGCGGCTGCGTCCTGCCTGCACGGTGATCTTGTCACCAGTCTGCGAGACGGTGATCCGGCTGCCATCGGGCAGTGCGCGGATGATCTCGAACAGCTTGCGGGCGGGAATGGTGGTTTCGCCGTCCTGGGCATCTTCAACCGCGATCCGCGACACCATCTCCACTTCCAGGTCGGTACCGGTCAGCGACAGCTGGCCGTTCTGCACCTGCACCAGGAAATTGGCCAGAACCGGAAGGGTCTGGCGGCGTTCGACCACGTTGACGACCTGTGCCAACGGCTTGAGAAAGGCTTCGCGCTGCAGTGTGAAACGCATGTGGTTCCGTGCCCCTATGCTTTAAAAAAATGTGGAATAAATCAAAAGCTTGGTGGTGCTGGTAGAGCCAGAATCGCTGGAAAACACAGCTAAGCCTTTGTAAACAAAAGGGTTTCAGGCTTCGAAACCCTCTGCATTACCAGCCCCCAAGGGGTGGGGAAAGCTGTGGATAAATCTTCCGCGAAATCCAACGGCATTTTTATCCACACCCTGTCCCGCGCTTGCTACCGGATTCTGCACCGTTTTATGCGGTGACGCCTCATCGGCGTACGTGCATCATTCGCTCAGCTTCCGGATCAGCTTGTCCCAGTCCTCGCGGAGCTTGCCGTCGGCTTCCATCAGGGTGCGGATCTGCCGGCAGGCGTGCAGCACCGTGGTGTGATCGCGACCGGCAAAGGCGTCGCCGATTTCGGGCAGGCTGTGTTCGGTCAGTTCCTTGGTCAGCGCCATGGCAACCTGGCGCGGGCGGGCCAGCGACCGGGTCCGACGCTTGGACAGCAGATCCTTGATCTGCAGCCCGTAGTAGTCGGCAACGGTTTTCTGGATGTTGGGAATGCTGATCGCCTGCTGCTGGGCGCGCAGCAGGTCGCGCAGGGTTTCCTGGGCGAATTCGGTGGTGATCGCACGGCCAGTGAAGTTGGCGCGGGCGGTCAGGGTATTCAGCGCACCCTCGAGGTCGCGCACATTGGAGCGCATTTTCTTGGCAATCAGGAACGCAACGTCATCGGGAATCTCGGCACCACGCTCGCGGGCCTTGGCCAGCACGATCGCAGCGCGGGTCTCGAAGTCCGGCGGCTCGATCGCGACCGACAGGCCCCAGGCAAGCCGCGACTTCAGGCGCGCTTCCAGGCCTTCGACTTCACGCGGATAGCGGTCGCAGGTCAGGATGATCTGCTGCTTGCCATCGAACAACGCGTTGAAGGTGTGGAAGAACTCTTCCTGGGTGCGGTCCTTGCCTGCGAAGAACTGGATGTCATCGATCAACAGCGCGTCGACCTGCTGGAACTGGCGCTTGAACTGATCCATGGTCTTTTCCTGCAAGGCCCGGATCATGGCGCTGAAGAACTGCTCCGAACGCAGGTACAGCACCTTCGCGCCCGGATTGGCCTGACGCATCGCGTTGCCGGCGGCGAACATCAGGTGGGTCTTGCCCAGGCCGGTGCCCCCGTACAGCAGCAGCGGATTGTGCGCGCGGTCGCCCGGCTTCTGCGCCGCCTGGAATGCTGCGGCCAGACCCAGCTGGTTGCTGCGGCCCTCGACGAAGTTGGCGAAGGTGTAGTGGTTGTCCAGGTTGCCGGCGAACGGGACCTGCGGCTGCACCGGCGCCTGCGCCGAATGGCTGGAAACCGGCGCGATCTGCGCGTCCACGGGCCGCGGGCGCGAGCCGATTTCAAGAAAAACGTCGCCGAAACCGGCAAAGTGGGTGACCAGCTCGCGGATCCGCGGCAGGTACAGTTCGCGCACCTGATCGACAATGAAGGCATTCGGTGCATACAGCACCAGGCTGTCAGCGCGCAGATCGGCCTGCAGCGGCTTCAACCAGGTGTGAACATCCTCGGGCGGGAACTCCGCCTCGAGTCGCTCGAGACTACGTGACCAGGCATCCATCAGCAATAATTGTCCGGTGGCCGATGCATAGGCGCGAAAAGGCGCCCAAACACAGGCCTGAAAGGGGGGAAATGGATGGCTCAGCCTACCACCGAGCGCCCGCCTTCGGAATGCTTGTCCCCTACTTATTCACAAAAAGATCCACAGCTATTGCACAGCCCAGTGAATTGGCGTAGCAGACAGGGGTTGACGGGAGGGGGGATACCTCTCTAAAATTTCCGGTTCTTTCCGTCCCATTCATACGAGAGGCCCACATGGCCACCAAGCGCACCTTCCAGCCCAGCAACCTCAAGCGTAAGCGCGACCACGGCTTCCGTGCCCGTATGAAGACCGCTGACGGCCGCAAGATCCTGTCGCGTCGCCGCGCCAAGGGCCGCAAAGTCCTGAGCGCCTGATTGCCATGCCGCATCCAGCGGCAGACGCAATCCATTCGACAGTGAATACTGCAGACCCGCGCAAGCGATTCCCTCGCTCTGCGCGGGTTCGCACGCGTGCCGAATATTCAACGGTCTTCAACGGCGCCCGCCGTGTGTCCGATCCGCTGATGACCCTGCACTGGCTACCGGCTGACCGGCCGGCCAGGCTGGGTCTGGCGGTTTCCCGCAAGGTCGATCCTCACGCCGTTGGGCGTAACCGGATCAAGCGCGTCCTGCGCGACGCCTTGCGTCAGACACGAACCGACATACAGCCAGGCGACTTCGTCGTCGTGGCTCGTACTGCTGCGCGTCACGCCAGCAACGAAGATATCCGCCAGGCCTTCCTGCGCCTGTTGCGGCGCCTGCGCGCATTGCCCGCGCCGGGCGTGGACGGCACAATGCCGCCGCCTGATGGCATTGCCATTTCCTCCGTCACCGAGCCGGCACCGCGTCCCGGCCCCGCTGAGCCTGCCTGCTGATGAACCAGACCCGTGTTTTCCTGATCTTTGCCTGGCTGATGGTGGCCGTGCTGCTGTGGATGGAGTGGAGCCGTGAGAAGTCCGCCCCGACCCCGGCGCCGACGACCAGCTCGGCCCCGGCCGCCGCACAGAGCGTTCCGGGTGCAACCCCGGGCAGCATCCCCAGCGCACAGGTTCCCGGTGCCCCGGGCCAGGCCGCTGTACAGGCCCAGGCCAGCGCCACCCCGTCCGCTCAGCGCGTAACCATCACCACCGACGTGCTGCGCCTGGTGCTCGATGGTGGCCGCGTGCTTGATGCCGAACTGCTGCAGTTCCCGCAGAGCAAGGACGAAGGCAGCCCGCCGGTACGCCTGCTGACCGAAGATCCCGCACATCCGTACAGCGCGATCAGCGGCTGGGCGAGCGAAGACAAGAACACTCCGGTGCCAGGTGCCGACGGCTTCAAGCTGGTCGGTGATACCCGCGACTTCGTGCTGGCCAATGGCCAGAACGAACTGCAGGTCCCGTTCGTGTGGACCGCCGACAACGGCGTGACCATCAAGCGCACCCTGATCGTGGGCCGCAACGAGTATGCGATCCGCTTCAAGGACGAAGTCAGCAACGCTGGCGCCGCGCCGTGGAACGGCTACGTCTACCGCACCCTGGACCGCACCCCGACCATCCTGTCGCGGAGCATGACCAACCCGGACTCGTTCAGCTTCAACGGCGCTACCTGGTACGACAACGACAAGAAGTACCAGCGTCGTGCGTTCAAGGATTACCTGGACGATGGCGCGCTGAACCAGAACATCACCGGCGGTTGGCTGGCGATGCTGCAGCACCACTTCTTCACCGCCTGGATCCCGCAGAAGGACCAGACCGCACACTACGTGCTGTCGCAGGTGGCCGGTCGTGACCTGATCGAAGCACGCGGCCCGGCCTTCACCGTGGCCCCGGGCCAGTCCACCAGCACCGAGGCCCGCCTGTGGGTCGGCCCGAAGCTGGTCAACCTGATCGCCAAGGAAGACGTGCCGGGTCTGGACCGTGTGGTCGACTACAGCCGCTTCTCGATGATGGCGGTTATCGGCCAGGGTCTGTTCTGGGTGCTCAACCAGGTGCACAAGCTGGTGGGCAACTGGGGCTGGGCCATCGTTGGCCTGGTGGTGCTGCTGAAGATCGTGCTGTACCCGCTGTCGGCGACGCAGTACAAGAGTGGCGCCAAGATGCGTCGCTTCCAGCCGCGCATCGCACAGCTGAAGGAACGCTATGGCGATGACCGCCAGAAGTTCCAGACCGCGATGATGGAGCTGTACAAGAAGGAAAAGATCAATCCGATGGGCGGCTGTCTGCCGATCCTCATCCAGATGCCGATCTTCTTCGCCCTGTACTGGGTGCTGGTGGAATCGGTCGAACTGCGCCAGGCGCCTTGGTTCGGCTGGATCCAGGACCTTACCGCCCGCGACCCGTACTTCATCCTGCCGGTGATCAATGTGGCGGTGATGTGGTTCACCCAGAAGCTGACGCCAGCACCGGGCATGGACCCGATGCAGCAGAAGATGATGCAGTTCATGCCGCTGGTGTTCGGCGTCATGATGGCCTTCATGCCGTCCGGCCTGGTCCTGTACTGGGTGGTCAACGGTGGCCTGGGCCTGCTGCAGCAGTGGTGGATGACCAAGCGCCACGGCAGCGATCCGGTGCCGGCCACGGCAGCGACCGCCCCGGCCAAGAAAAAGTAAGAGGTAGACGTCGACCTTGGTCGACTGCTCCCCAGGGTCGATCGACCCAGCAAAGGCCCGCCGCAAGGCGGGCTTTTCGCATGCGGCGTTAGAATCGCCGGCACACCATTCCCCATTGTTCGAGTCCGCCATGCCGCGTGCGCCGTCGTTCCGTCTGTTCCTGCCCAGCCTGCTGCTGACCCTGCTCGTGGCCGGCTGCGGCGACAAGGACGCGCAGGCACCGGCGGTGGTTACCCAGCCGAGCGCACAGGCTGCCGCTGCCGCCGACCCGGCGGCAGCACCGCTGCTGGGCGCATTGCAGAAGCAGCTCGACGGCTATCGCCGGATCATCGTGCTGCTGGCCGATGAGGAAAAGCAGTCCGCGGCCGATCGCACCACCTCCACCCGCATCGGCCAGCAGCTGTTCCACGATGGCCTGGAACAGCGCAGCGCCATTGCCGCGCAGTTCGACACGCTGCTGCGTGGTAGCAGCCCGCAGCGCTTCGCTACCCTGGGCACGGTGCTGGATTACATCGAGTCGGCGCCGGAACTGTTCGATGCCGATCGCCTGGCGTTCCGCGAAGTGCTGCGTGATCTGCACGAACGCATCGGCGCTGATTCCTCATTGCCGGCGGTGAAGCTGCACCAGCGCATTGGCGAGGACCTGGAGGCACTGGACGAGATCGAGCGCAACTACAACCAGGAACTGACCCGCATCTTCAGCCGCTTCGAGCGCACCCGTGCCATCGACCTGAAGCGCGAGAAGTGGGACGACTACATCGCGCACCTGCACAAGGACTACAGCCGCGAAGCGATCCTGCGCGACTACGGCGTGATCGAGCCGTACCCGATGTCGATGAAGGACAGCGACCGCGAGATCTTCGGCCGCGACCTGCCGCCGAAGACGGTGGTACTGACCTTCGACGATGGCCCGCACAAGGCCTATACCGACGAAGTGGTGGCCATCCTCAAGCGCTACGACGTACCGGGCGTGTTCTTCGAGGTCGGCCGTAACCTCGGCAAGGTCGAGACCGACGGCAAGGTCAGCCTTGGGCCGATGGCGAAGATCAGCCGCAACCTGATGGAAGAGGGCTACGCCGTCGGCAACCACAGCCTGACCCATGCGCAGCTGTCGCGTACCACCGGCGACGCGCTGCGCCAGCAGGTACTGGACACCGACACCCTGCTGAAGGATGTCGACAGCAAGCGCGCGCCGCTGTTCCGCTTCCCGTATGGGGCGCGCAACGCCGAAGGCCTGCAGCTGCTGAATGAAGCGGGTCTGAAGTCGATCATGTGGAACATCGATTCGATGGACTGGGCCGACCCGGTGCCTGAGTCGATCGTGCAGCGCGTGCTCGACCAGGTGAACAAGGAACAGCGCGGCATCATCCTGTTCCATGATATCCACGACCGCGCGGTGAAGGCACTGCCGCAGATCCTGGATCGGCTGATCGCCGACGGCTACCAGTTCGCCGGCTGGAATGGCCGCGACTTCAGCGTCGCCCGGCCGCGCAAGGGCAGCGACCGCGATGCCACCGTCACCACCGGCTACGAAAAATCGTGGGCGATCGTGGTCGGCATCGACAACTATGCCAAGTGGCCGAAGCTGGAATACGCCAGCCACGATGCGCAGGCCGTGGCCGATACGCTGACCGGGCAGTTCGGTTTCCCGTCCTCGCAGGTGATCGTGCTGAAGAACGAGCAGGCCACCCGCAACAACATCCTGGCCGCCTTCCACGACCGCCTGGCCGATGACCGCACGGGAAAAAATGACCGCGTGTTCGTGTTCTTCGCCGGCCATGGCGCGACCCGCCAGCTCGCCTCTGGCCGCGACCTGGGCTACATCATCCCGGTCGATTCGGATCCGAAGGAATTCGCCACCGACGCCATCGCGATGACCGACATCCAGAACATCGCCGAGAGCATGCAGGCCAAGCATGTGATGTTCGTGATGGATGCCTGTTACAGCGGCCTGGGCCTGACCCGTGGCGGTCCCTCGTCGTCGTCGTTCCTGCGTGAGAACGCACGCCGCAGCGCGCGGCAGATGCTGACTGCCGGTGGTGCCGACCAGCAGGTGGCCGATGCCGGCCCGAACGGCCACTCGGTGTTTACCTGGGTGCTGCTGCAGGCGTTGGCCGGCAAGGGCGATCTCAATGGCGATGGCCTGATCACCGGTACCGAGCTGGCCGCCTACGTGGCGCCGGCGGTGTCGGCGGTCTCGCATCAGACGCCGGCGTTCGGCAGCCTGCCCGGCTCGCAGGGTGGCGAGTTCGTGTTCCAGGTGCCGGACAGCCAGGAATACCTCAACGCCGACACGCGCCAGCTGACTGCCGATGCGATCGCGCTGAACAACAAGGTCGATGCGGCCAGCGAAGCCAAGGGCGCCCAGGCGCCGGTAACCGTGGCCGACCTGCAGGGCGGCAAGGCCAAGCTGGTGGTGCCCAGCGCCGGCCCGGCCTCCGACCGCCAACGCGCGCAGCAGGCCAATGACCGTGGTCTGCAGCTGTACCGCGAGAAGCAGTACGACGAGGCGGTGGCGCAGTTCACCGAGGCGCTGAAGCTGCGCCCGGACTTCGCCCAGGCGGCCAACAACCTCGGCTTCGTCTACTACCGCCAGCAACGCTATGCCGAAGCCGCGCGCTGGCTGGAAAACACACTGAAGATCGATCCGTCGCGCGCGGTGGCCCATCTCAACCTGGGTGATGCCTACTTCCACGCGGGCGACAAAGCCAAGGCGAAGCAGGCCTACACCACCTACCTGGCGCTGCAGCCGCAAGGCAGTGGTGCGGCACAGGCGCGCGCGCAGCTGGAGAAGCTCTGAGCGATGAACGACGCAACCCGAACCGAGACCATCGTGGCCATCGCCAGCGCACCCGGTGCAGGTGGCGTCGGCATGCTGCGCCTGTCAGGCCCGCGCGCCGCAGCTATCGCCAACGCATTGGGCGCGCCTGCACTGCGGCCGCGCCATGCGCACTACGCGCGCCTGCGCGATGCCGATGGCGAGGTGATCGACGATGGCATCGTGCTGTGGTTCCCGGCACCCAACAGCTTCACCGGCGAAGAAGTGGTGGAACTGCAAGGGCATGGCAGCCCGGTGTTGCTGCAACAACTGGTCGCGCGCTGCATCACGCTGGGCGCGCGCCAGGCACGGCCAGGTGAGTTCAGCGAGCGCGCGTTTCTCAACGGCAAGCTCGACCTGGCCCAGGCCGAGGCCATCGCCGATCTGATCGCGGCCGGTGACAACCGCGCCGCACGTGCTGCACGCCGCTCGCTGGATGGTGTGTTCTCGCGTCGTATCGACACTGTGGTCGAACAGCTGGTGCTGCTGCGCATCCACGTGGAAGCGGCCATCGATTTCGCCGATGAACCGCTGGATACGCTGGGCGGTGCACAGGTTCGGCGCGGGCTGGAGCAGGCGCATAGTGACCTGGCCTTGCTGCGCCGCGATGCCGAGCGCGGCCGTCGCCTGCGCGATGGCCTGCATGCCGTGCTGATCGGCCCACCGAATGCCGGCAAGAGCTCGCTGTTGAACGCGCTGGCGGGCAGCGAGCGCGCCATCGTCACCGACATCGCCGGCACCACCCGCGACACGCTGCGCGAGACCATCCGACTGGACGGACTGGAACTGACCCTGGTCGATACCGCTGGCCTGCGCGACGGTGGCGATGCCATCGAACGCGAAGGCATGCGCCGCGCGCGTGCGGAGATCGAACGTACCGACCTGGCGCTGATCGTGCTGGATGCACGCGACCCGGCGGCGGGCGAAGCAGCCATCGGTGAGGCCGTGCTGGCAGTGCCGCACAAGGTGTACATCCACAACAAGTCGGATCTGCTGGATGCGATGCCGGCGCTGGACGACCCGGACCGCGTGTTCGTTTCCGCCGCGACCGGCGCGGGACTGGACGACCTGCATGCGCGCCTGCGTTCGATCGCCTCGGCCGGTGCGGGCGAGCAGGTGGACGGTGAGTTCTCCGCGCGCACGCGCCACGTGGATGCCATCGAGCGCGCGCAGGAACATGCGCAGCGCGCAGACGGCGAGCTGGTGCACGAGCACCTGGAACTGGCCGCAGAGGAACTGCGGCTGGCGCACGACGCACTGGGCGAGATCACCGGGCAGATGAGTGCGGATGATCTGCTGGGAAGGATTTTCTCCAGTTTCTGCATCGGCAAGTAGTGCGCGGTGAACTGCGACATGCCTGGGTTTCATGCATTACAGCGACTCCCTCTTGATACGATTCGACAATGGACCCGATAACCGACAGCGACGTCAGATCCGCGCTCCTTCGCAAGGTGATCGCCGAGCACGTGGCCAATCCCCATACGCTGGTCGTGGAGGAGATGGGGCTCGCTCGCGGCGCCTGCCGTGTTGATGTCTGTGTCATCAATGGACATCTGCATGGTTACGAGATCAAGAGCGACGTCGACACGCTGCGCAGGCTTCCTGTGCAGCAGCAGTTCTACTCAAACGTTCTCGACAAAGCGACGATTGTCGTGGGGCAGCGGCATCTTGACCACGCACTGGAGGTCTTGCCGGAGTGGTGGGGGGTACGAACGGTATCGCGCGGCGCGCGTAATGCGGTGCGAATGGAGCTTTTACGACCCGCTAGGCTCAATCCGTCGGTCAATGGGATGGACGTCGCCGCCCTTCTCTGGCGTGATGAGATCACGACACTGATCTGTGCAAGGAACCCCGACAAGGCAGCGCTGCGCGGCAACCGCACAGCACTGTGCGAGCGGCTTGGAGAGGTATACAGCCTCGCCGAGATCCGCACGCTGGTCAGGGAACAGTTGAAGCGCCGGACAGATTGGCGAGGTCGCGAACAACCTTAGTCAGGTGGTGGTTGGTCGCCACCGTTGGCCAGGTCGAACTGCCGCCTGTGCTGGCGACGTTGTTGGCGCAATCTTCGATGTATTCGTCGCCAGCACTGTAGGTTCTCCCCATGAATACCACAGGGCGATCAGAGATCAGGTGCCTGCACAGGTCGCGGTACTGGTCGCGGCCATTGCGCTTGACCTGGGTGCCGACGATGATCCGCCACTGGTCATCGATCGTGTACTTGATCTTTGCATTCGGGTCGAACAGACGTGGGTCCATCATCTCGGTCTGTGGTGACGCGCATCCGTAGTCGCCGAACCACGGCTGACGCGGCGGGGCACTGGCAGCGAGCCGGGTGTACCCACGCCATTCGCGACGATGAACATCTCCATGAGGGCGATACCCTGCTGACGGGTTCAGGCTTGCAGGGAAGCTTCCGCCGGCCACGGTGAGCGATCTCCACCGGTCCATGTGTGGCAATCCAGCGATCCACGCCTGCCAGAACGATGCCTGCAGGGTCGGAGAATCTGCGACATCTGCCGCACTGTCCAGAACGACGTCCACCTGTTCTGGTGTTACGCCAGGAGATGCATCACGCCGTCGATCTTTGCCGAAGGGTTGCCTTCCAGGTCATCAGGAATCAAGCGCAGTGCGCACCCACGACCATCCTGGGCGATGATGCTGGCCACTGCCTGCTGATACACCAGATGCCGGCCGAGACCGGTGACCGGAATGGCCTGGCAGGCCGACGCCCGCGCGAGATCGAAGACGCGCGCGAGGTGATGGTCTCCGTTGGCCATCGTGTCGTCGCCGGCAAGATGTGGTGAATCGAACAGGCAGCGGCGCTTCTTCCAGTTGGTGCTCAATCGCTTGCCGACATTCTTCAGATGGTCGTCTAGCGACTTGGCGGGCGCATCGTTCTCGAAGTCCCACTGTTCGACCGGGATCTCGAACAGGGGATACATCCAGTCCTTGATGGTCTCGCGTGTACGACCTACAGCGAGGTACTCACCTTGCCGCCATTTCAGGATGGGCACGTACATTGTTTTCTCCATGGTCTGGTCCTCTGCCAACATTGGTGTTGGTCAGTCGAGGCTATGACCCATCCTTTCCGCGGTTCAATCGGAAAAATTGCAGAATCGAATCCGAACGGAGATCAGCGCGATCATTGGCCGACCGCAGGCAGCCGAACACCGGCTCCCCCAACCTGTCACATTCCCGCCGCATACTGACGCCCATCACAAACCGCTTGGGGAAGTCGCAGTGAAGTCGTGGGGTCGTGTGTTGCTGTTGTCGCTGGCCGTGGCACCATCGGTGGCCATGAGTGCTGAATCTCCCCCTCCGGCCGCGCCCAAGGTGTCGGTCTACGGTCATCGTGGCGCAAGCGCGCTGCTGCCCGAGCACACCTTGGCGGCGTATGCGCAGGCCATCGCCGACGGTGCCGATTACATCGAACCGGACCTGGTGATGACCAAGGACGGGGTGATGGTGGCCCGCCACGAGAACGAGATCGGTGGCACCACCGATGTGGCCGAGCACAAGGAATTCGCCAAGCGCAAGACCCGCAAGGTCATCGATGGGCAGACGGTCGAAGGCTGGTTCACCGAAGACTTCACCTTGGCCGAGCTGAAGACCCTGTACGCCCGCGAGCGCCTGCCGGAGTTCCGCAGCACCGCCTATGACGGCCAGTTCCGCATCGCCAGCCTGGACGAGATCCTGGCGTTCCTGGTGCAGCAGGCCGGCCGTGCGAACCGTGGCATCGGCCTGGTGCCGGAGATCAAGCACCCGACCTACTTCCAGTCGATCGGGCTGCCGATGGAAGACAAGGTGCTGGCTGCGCTGCGTGGAAACGCCTATACCAACGTCGGCCCGGTCACCATCCAGTCGTTCGAGACCGCCAACCTGCGTTACCTGCGCGGCAAGATCCCGCGTGGCAGCAACATCCGCCTGCTGCAGCTGCTGTGGAAGGGCGATACCCAGCCGGCCGACATCACCAAGGCCGGTGGCGCGCTGACCTATGCGCAGATGATGACTCCGGCAGGACTGAAGGACATCGCGGCCTATGCCGATGGCATCGGCCCGGAGCTGCGCTCGATCATCCCGCTGGATGCCAACGGTGCGCTGGGCAGGCCGACGTCGCTGGTGCGCGATGCGCACGCGGTGGGCCTGATGGTGATCCCGTACACGTTCCGCCCGGAGAACCACTTCCAGGCCAGCAACCTGCGCAAGGGTGCCGACAACGCGCGCAATGCGGAAGGGTCGATCACCGAGATGCGCGCCTACCTGGCGACCGGCATCGATGCCTTCTTCACCGATGACCCGGCACTGGGCCGGCAGGCGGTGGATGGAATGGGCGCGGCGGGAAACGCGACGGATTGATGCGCCGGTGGTAGATGCCAACCTTGGTTGGCACGCGGTCGCCGTGGGGTCATGAACGCCGCAGGCAGGAGCGCCGACCAAGGTCGGCGGCTACCGGGTCATCGGTGATCGGGGTCAGAGCGCCTTCGGGGATCCGACCCCGCCACCGCTCAACCGCGCGGGTCTTCCGGCCGGCGGAACGGGACAACCACATAGTCCTGCCCTTCGCGCGGCTGCCACAGCACCGGCACGCGCTGCGGCGACGGCGGCTCGAGTTCGTCGTCGGCCAGCGCCTCGACCTCGTCTTCCTCGTCCTCCCAGCTGTAACGCGGGCGTGGCGGCAGCGGGTCGGCAGTGCGGAACAGCAGCGCGGCGATGATGCCGGCGAAGGCACCGCCCATGTGTGATTGCCAGGACACGCCGTCGGCGTGCGGCAGCACGGTCATCAGCATGCCGCCGTAGAACAGCATGCCGATCAGCCCGGTGGCGATGGCCGCGCGGTCGCGGCGCAGCAGGCCGAGGCTGGCCAGCAGGAACATCAGGCCGTGGGTGACGCCACTGGCGCCGAGATGGAAGCTGCCGGGGTTGCCCAGCATCCACGCACCGATGCCCGAACCGACCCAGAGCAGGGGCAGGGCACGTAGCGTGGCCTTGGGATAGACGCTGCCGGCGAGGGTGCCGAGGATCAGGATCGCGGCGCTGTTGGCGGCGATGTGTTCGATCGATGCATGCAGCAGCGGTCCGCCGATCAGGCCGAGCAGTCCCTTGGCTTCCAGCGGTGCCACAGCCCAGGGTCGCCAGTCGAAATGGTCCTGCAGGGCGAACACGGCCACCAGCACCAGCACGGCGGCAAGGCTGGCATTGAAGGCGCGCAGGATGCGCGTGCGGTCGTTGCGGTCGGCCGGCGCGTCGCCGGCGGGCAGGGGCGCGTTCGTGTTCATACCCTCAGCAATGGCGGTGGCCGGCGCGAAACCAAGGCCACCGCTGCGGGAGAGTGGGTGCGGCCGGCGGGACAATCCACCGGCCGCATCCGTCAATCCGCCTGGATCAGGCGCCGCCTTCCTTCGGCGGGTTCTTCAGGCTCAGCACCACCGTGGCGGCGATGATCACCGCGACCACGCCCAGCGAGATCGGGGTCGGGATCTTGAACAGGTCGATGATCATCATCTTGATGCCGATGAAGGCCAGCACCAGGGCCAGGCCGTACGGCAGCAGGTGGAAGCGGTCGGCCATGCCGGCCAGCAGGAAGAACATCGCACGCAGGCCGAGCACCGCGAACACGTTGGAGGTCAGCACGATGAACGGGTCGGTGGTGATCGCGAAGATCGCCGGGATGCTGTCCACCGCGAAGATCACGTCGGTCACTGCGATCAGGATCAGCACCGCGAACAGCGGGGTGAACCAGCGCACGCCGTCGCGCTTGACGCTCATCGCGTTGCCTTCGTAGTCCGGCAGCAGGCGCAGGTGCTTGCGCATCCAGCGCAGGGCCGGGTTGGCTTCCAGGTCAGGCTCCTGGCCCGCGGCGAACCACATCTTCCAGCCGGTGAACAGCAGGAAGGCGCCGAACACGTAGAGCAGCCAATGGAACTGGGTGATCAGCACGCTGCCGGCGAAGATCATGATCGTACGCAGCACGATCGCACCCAGGATGCCGATGATCAGCACCTTCTGGCGCTGTTCCTCCGGCACCGCGAAGTAGCTCATGATCATCAGGAAGACAAAGATGTTGTCCACCGCCAGCGCCTTCTCGACCAGGTAGCCGGTCAGGAACTCCAGGCCGACCTTGTTGGCCACGACCTGGCCGGCCGTCTCGTTCAGGTAGAACCAGAGGCCGCCGTTGAAGGCCAGGGCCAGCGCGACCCAGCCGATGGACCACCACAGGGCCTCCTTGAAGGTGACCTTGTGCGGGCCACCATGGCGCATCAATACGAGGTCGACCAGCAGGGCGATGACCACCACCGCTGCGAAGCCGCCCCACAACCACAAATTACCGATCGTCTGCATGGGTTTGTCCGTTGGGAAAATGAAAAATGCCTCAAGCCGGACGGCGAGGATCTGCAACGGAGGATCGGGAGGGGATCCAGGGACAGAGCTTCGCCAGTACGGCGAAGGTCTCGCTCGCAGTTCCGATGGGCCGGAACTGCCGTTGCACCGGAGCCTGCGGGCTCGAATTGACGGCGACAACGTCTGGGAGCTACTCCCCTTCTGCCGCCGATTCTGCGGCCTGGCCGGGCCGGCGTCAAATGCACTGGGGCGGGGCCAGCTCCGGTAGGTGCCAACCTTGGTTGGCACACCGGCCCGGGGGGCAGAGTCCCTGTGGGGATCTGACCCCGGCGCCCGGTTTACAATAGGTGGATGAATACCCCCCTTCCCGTTGTCCGCCTCAAGAACGCGTGGCGTTCCAGCCACCCGTGGATCTTCCAGAAACTGGTCGAGAAGCCGACCGTCCGGCCCAAGCCCGGCTCCCTCGTCGACGTCGTCGGCGTGGATGGCGAGTTCATCGGCCGTGGCTTCTACAACGGGCATTCGCGTATTGCCGTACGCATCCTCGAAACCGACCCGAAGATCCCGGTGGATGCTGGCTGGTTCTCGCGCAAGATCGCCCAGGCGGTGTCGCTGCGTCGTGAGGTGCTGAAGCTTGATGCGGTGTCCGACGCCTGGCGCGTGGTACACAGCGAAGGCGACGGTCTGTCCGGCCTGGTGGTGGACCGTTACAACGACCTGGTGGTGGTGGAGTTCTTTGCCGCCGGCATGTTCCGCCACCGCGAGTGGATCTACGACGCCCTGCGCGAGCAGTTCCCGGGCTGCCGCTTCCACAGCTTCGCCGACGAGCACGTGCAGAAGCAGGAAAGCTTCGATTTCCATGGCAACACCACCACCGAAGCGTCGGTGATCACCGAGTACGGCATCAAGTTCCGCGCCGACCCGGCCGGTGCGCACAAGACCGGTTTCTTCGCCGACCAGCGCGAGAACCGTGAGTGGCTGAGCCAGCAGGTGGAAGGCAAGAGCGTGCTCGACCTGTGCTGCAACACCGGCGGTTTCGCCGTGTATGCGGCCGCGCGCGGTGCATCGGAAGTGGTCGGCATCGACATCGATGAAGACGTCATCCAGATCGCCAAGGGCAATTCGCGTCTGAACAACGTGCGCCCGAAGTTCGTCCAGTCCGACATCTTCCCGTGGCTGCGTGATGCGGCCAACCGTGGTGAGAAGTACGACGTGGTGATCCTGGACCCGGCGAAGATGACCCGCGACCGCGAGCAGGTGATCACCGCGCTGAAGAAGTACCTGGACATGAACAAGCTGGCGCTGGGCGTGGTCAAGCCCGGTGGCCTGTTCGCCACGTTCTCCTGCACCGGCCTGGTGGCCGAGGACCAGTTCCTCGACATGCTGCGTCGCGCAGCGTACTTCTCCGGCCGCACCATCCAGATCCTGAAGGTGGCCGGCGCCGGTCCGGACCATCCGTTCATGGCCCACGTGCAGGAATCGCGTTACCTGAAGGCCGTGTTCTGCCGCGTGGTGGACTGAGCTGCGGAACACGTCACGCCGGATACGGGCCGGCAACCTGTAGCGCCGAGCCTGCACTCGGCTCTACAAAAGCCCTGCACTCGGCTCTACAAAAGCGTGGACAGCAGCGCTATGGTCGGGCTCTTCCCTCTGCTGGTGAGAGCCCATGCCTTCGTTGAGTCGCCTGTCCCTGCTGCTCGCCCTGGCGCTGAGTGCGCCGCTGTCCGCCCATGCCATCGACTTCAGCGCGCAGGAACTGGCCCGGGCCAAGGCACTGCAGCAGCGCCTGCTGACCCTGGACAGCCATCTGGATACGCCGGCCAACTTCGGCCGCGACGGCTTCGACATCGAGCAGCGGCACGACCGCAATGCGCTCTCGCAGGTGGATTACCCGCGCATGGTCGAAGGCGCGCTTGATGGCGGCTTCTGGGCGATCTACACCGACCAGGGCGACCGCACTGCCGCTGCGCATCTGGCCGAACGCGATCACGGCCTGCAGCGGTTGCTGGAGATCCGGCAGATGCTGGCCGCCAACCCAGAGCGCTTCGCGCTGGCGCTGACCGCCGATGACGCCGCGCGCATCAAGGCCGCTGGCAAGCGCGTGGTCTACATCAGCATGGAGAACGCCAGCCCGCTGGTGGCCGATCCCAGCCTGTTGTCGTTCTATCACCGTGCGGGCCTGCGCCTGCTCAGCACCGTGCATTTCGCCAACAACGAGTTCGCCGACTCGGCCACCGACCCCAAGGGCGCGGAGTGGAAGGGCCTGAGCCCGGCCGGCAAGGACCTGGTGCGCTCCGCGGTGAAGCTGGGCATCGTCATCGACCAGTCGCACGCCTCCGATGCCGTATTCGATGATCTGCTGGCGATGATGCCGGTGCCGTTCGTGCTGTCGCACAGCTCGGCCAAGGCGATCTACGACCACCCACGCAACCTTGACGACGCGCGCCTGCGCAAGCTGGCCAAGGCCGGCGGCGTGATCCAGGTCAACGCGTACGGCGGCTATCTGATCGACACCGCCAAGTCGCCCGAGCGCAAGCAGGCCGAAGAGGCCCTGAGCAAGCAGCTGGGTGGCTGGGAAGGCATGACCATCGAACAGGGCGTTGCCCTGCAGAAGGCCGAACAGGCACTGGACCACGAACATCCGGTGCGCCACGCCAGCCTGGACGACTTCTTCGCCCACTTCGAGCACATCCTGAAGGTCGTCGGCCCCGAGCACGTCGGCATCGGCCTGGACTGGGATGGCGGCGGTGGCCTGAGCGACCTGCCCGATGTCAGCCAGTTGCCGAAGATCACCGCGTGGCTGTTGCGCAAGGGCTACACCGAGCAGCAGATCGCCGCCATCTGGGGCGGCAACCTGCTGCGGGTGATGCGCCAGGCGCAGGACTACGCGGCAAAGCAGGGCGGCTGACCGCCCTGCGGTAGTGCCGGCCGCTGGCCGGCAATCCCCAAAGACCGCCGGGCATGGCCCGGCGCTACCTTTACCGGCCGATCAGCGCGTTGCGACGGCTGTAGGCGAAGTACAGCACCAGGCCGACCACGTTCCACGCCAGGAAGTACAGCTGGGTGGTGTGCGGCAGGCTGACGAACAGGTAGATGCAGCCCAGTGCCGCCAGCGGGCCGACGATGAAGGCGAACGGCGTGCGGAAGGTGCGCTCGCGGTTCGGCTCACGCACGCGCAGCACCACCAGGCAGATGCCAACGGCGGTGAACGCGGCCAGGGTGCCGGCATTGGCCAGCGCGGCGATCTCGTCCAGGCGGGCCACGCCGGCCAGCGCCGACACAACCACGGCGGTGAACAGCGTGGTCGCCACCGGCGTGCCGGTGCGTGCGTTGACCTTGGACAGGCCACGCGGCAGCAGACCATCGCGACTCATGACGAAGAAGATGCGGCTCTGGCCATACAGGAAGGCCAGCAGCACGGTCGGCAGGGCGATGATGGCGATCACACCGATCAGCATCGCGGCGGTCGGCTGGCCCAGCTGGCGCATGATCAGTGCCAGCGGCTCGGCACTCTGGCCGAACACGGTGTAGCTCATCGCACCGATCGCGGCCAACGCCACCAGCACGTACACGATGGTGCAGCCGACCATCGAGCCGATGATGCCGATGGACAGGTCGCGCGCCGGGTTCTTGGTTTCTTCTGCCGCGGTGGAGATCGCATCGAAGCCGTAGAAGGCGAAGAAGATGATCGCCGCTGCGGCCATCACACCGCGCTCGACGCCATCCGGCCCCAGCGTCTTGGCGAATCCGTAGGGCATGAACGGCTGCAGGTTGTTGGTGTCGAACGCCGGCAGGGCCACCGCCACGAAGATGGCCAGCGCGATCAGCTTGAACACGACCAGGATCGCGTTGAGGGTGGCGCTCTCCTTGGTACCGGCCATCAGCATCAGTGCCACCAGCCAGGTGATGACGATGGCGGGCAGGTTGATCATGCCGCCTTCGACGTGCGGGCCCGCCGCGAGCATGGCCGGCAGGCGCAGGTCCCAGCCGAACTGGGTATGTACCCATTCCAGGAAGCCGACGAAATAGCCCGACCACCCGACCGCCACGGTACTCACCACCAGCGAGTATTCCAGGATCAGGCTCCAGCCCACCACCCAGGCGAAGACTTCGCCCAGGGCACTGTAGCTGTAGGTATAGGCGCTGCCGGCAGCCGGCATCATCGTGGACAGTTCGGCGTAGGCCAATGCAGCGCAGGCACACACGGCGCCGGCGATGGCGAAGGAGATCAGCACAGCGGGGCCGGCGCGGTCGGCACCGACGCCGATCAGGGTGTAGATGCCGGTACCGACGATGGCGCCGATGCCGAGCGCAATCAGGTGCGGCCAGCTGAGGGTCGGGACCAGACGCCGGCCGGCTTCATGGACGGTGACGGAATCTAGGGACTTGCGCCGGAGCAGGGACATGCAGGCCTCGGAAGGGGTGACTGAGAACGACAAGTCACCGAGTGTGACCGAACGCAGCGCAGCATTGCCACTGACGGGGGTCATGGCCGGCACAGCGCGCGCTGGACTGTGGGCACGCTGCCGGAATCGGCACAAACGGCCTCAGTCCAGGCGGCTACCAGTGACAGCCGTCGTCCTGGAAGGCGTTGAAGTCTTCTTCGAAATCCGTGCGGCGACCGTCTCGGGCCCGCACGTAGCTGAAGCTGTAGATCCGTGCGCCCTGCGTGCTCAGCGTGTAGTGACCGTTGATGCGGCCCTCCACGCGCTCTTCCCAGACGGTATCGAACTGGTAGGGGCGGTCTTCGTCCAGCACCGTGGTCTCTTCGGAAACCCGGTGCAGCGGCAGGCGCTCGCGGTGCCCGGCGTAGCGCACATCGGCGCGGCCATCGTCCAGCCAGCGCCATTCCAGGTGGATCGTGCCGTTGGCACCGCCGGTGAGGCAGCGGTGATCAGGTGCGGCCGTGGCCGATCCACTGGCAAGCAGCAACACCAGGGCTGCAGCGACCGCGAGCGTTGGTGTTGCGGCCATGGCGCCTCCTTCCAGCATGGGGCGCCAGCATAGCGCGCCCCCGGTATTTACCTGCCCGGTGCGCGTGGCTGCAGACGCGTACCACCGCTCATCAGCATGCGCGGCAGCGGCATCTGCAGGAAGTCGTGCGGAAAGGCCGGCGCGACCGCGCTGATCGCATCCAGCCGTGCCAACGCCTCAGCCGGCAGCGCCAGATCCAGCGCCGCCAGGTTGTGTTCCAACTGGTCCAGGGTGCGTGCACCGACGATCGGCATGGCCCCGGCCGCGGGTCGTTGCAGCAACCAGGCCAGAGCGACCTGCGCAGCCGAGTGCGACAGCTCTGCCGCGATCGCAGCGACTTCCCCGGCGATGTTCAACGAGCGCGGCGTCAACGCGCCATTGATGAGCGCGACATTGCGTCTGGAACCACCCGGCGCGGCCTCGGCGGTCTCGGCTGCGGCCAGGTCCGCCGCGCTGTATTTGCCGGTCAGCACGCCGCTGCCCAGCGGCGACCACGCCACCACGCCCAACCCGAGCGCATCGGCCATCGGCAGCAGTTCGTGTTCGACGCTGCGCTGGATCAGGCTGTATTCGATCTGCAGCGCCACCAGTGGCGACCAGCCGCGTAGATCGGCCAGGGTCTGCATGCGCGCGATCTGCCAGGCTGGCGTGTCCGAGATGCCGGCGTACAGCACCTTGCCGCTGCGCACGAGGTCGTCGAAACCGCGCATCACCTCGTCCACCCCGGTGGTGTCGTCCCAGGCGTGCAGGTACAGCAGATCCAGGTAGTCGGTGCCGAGCCGGCGCAGGCTGTCCTCCACCGAGCGCATCATGCTCTTGCGATGGTTGCCGGCGTTGTTCGGATCGCCCGGCACGGTCGCCAGGGTGTACTTGCTGGCGATCACCAGCCGTTCGCGGCGGCCTTGGGCGAACCGCCCGAGCAGGGTCTCTGCGCTGCCATTGGTGTAGTTGTTTGCGGTATCGACGAAGTTGCCGCCGCGTTCGACGTAGGCATCGAAGATGCGGCGGGCCTCGGTTTCGTCCGCGCCCCAACCCCAGTCGGCACCGAAGGTCATCGTGCCCAGCGCCATCGGGCTGACACGCAGGCCGGAGCGGCCGAGCAGGCGGTAGTGATCAAGTGACATGTGGCATTCCATCGGAGGAGGCGGGTGTTCCGCCGGGAGGCCAAGCATCCGTCCGATGATCTTGTGGATAAACTGGATGCAGTCGAACTTACAATGAAGGAAGGCTTCACAATGGATCCCTCCGCACCGCTGTCTGCGGTGGTTGCCTTTGTCCACGTGGCCGACCACGCCAGCTTTACCCGTGCCGCCGATGCCCTGGGCGTCTCGACCTCGGCGCTGTCACAGAGCGTGCGTGCGCTGGAGGCGCGGATGGGCGTGCGCCTGTTGCAACGGACCACGCGCCGGGTGGGTCTGACCGAGCACGGCGCACGCTTCCTGCAGCGCGTGCGTGGCGGGTTGGCACAGATCGAATCGGCCTTCGACGACCTGGACAGCGCGCGGACGGTGCCGGCCGGTCGGCTGCGCATCACCCTGCCACGCATCGTTGCCGAACGCCGGGTTCTGCCGGCGCTGCCGTCCTTCCTGGCCCGGTATCCGCAGGTAGAGGTGGAATTGTGCGTGGAGCCGGCGCTGACCGATCTGGTCGCCGAGGGGTTCGACGCCGGCATCCGCCTGGGTGAATCGTTGGCGCAGGGCATGATCGCGGTGCCGATCGGGCCACCCGAGCGCCAGGTGGTGGTGGCCACGCCGGGCTACTTCGCGCGCCACGGGGTGCCGCTGAGCCCGCAGGAGCTGCAGGGCCACGACTGCATCGTCCATCGCCGCGCCAATGGCCGGCTCATGCCCTGGGAATTCAGCCGTGAGGGGCGTGACCTGGACGTAGCCGTCGCGGGGCGGCTGGTGTTCAACGATGCCGAACTGGCCTATGCGGCGGTGCTGGCTGGGCTCGGCATGGCGCAGGGCTTTGCTTCGCTGGTCGCCGACGACCTGGCCGCCGGCCGCCTGCGCAGCGTGCTGGAGGACTGGCAGCCGCCGTTCCCCGGCTTTCATCTGTACTACCCGGCGCGCGAGCATATGGCGCCCAAGCTGCGGGTGTTCATCGACCACCTGCGCGCGGCCCTCCGCGCCGACGGGATCTCAGCCGTTCAGGCCCAGGCGGATGCCGAAGCCGACCAGGAACAGGCCGGCCACACGCCGTAGCGCATCGCTGACCCGCGGGTGCTGGATCAACCGACGGCGGGCCAGGTTGCCGACCCAGATCAGCAGCGAGCAGTAGGCGATGCTGACCACGAAGATGATCCCGGCCAGCGCGGCGAACGTGGCGATGCCCTGGTGGGCCTTCGGGTCGATGAACAGTGGCAGGAAGGCCATGTAGAACAGGATCGCCTTCGGATTGAGCAGGCTGACCAGGATCGCCTGGTGGAAGTAGCGGCCCGGCTGCATGCGCACCGGGCCAACCTCGGCACCGTCACCCTTGGGCGTGCGCAGCAGGCTGATGCCGACCCACACCAGGTACGCCGCGCCGAGATACTGCACCGCGTGGAACACCGTCGGATTGGCCTTCAGCAGCGCGGCCACACCGGCCAGTGCCAGCCACATCAGGATCTGGTCGCCGACCAGCAGGCCGGCCAGCGCCGTGTAGCCGCCGCGTACACCGCCACGACCGGTGGCGGTCAGCAGGGTGAAGGTGCCCGGCCCGGGCAGGGCGAGGAACACCAGCACAGCGAGCAGGAAGGTCCACAGGTCCTGGATGCCCATCCACGGCATGGCGCGATTCTCTTACAACGGGGGAGCACCATTGTCGGCCAGTGACGTTGCAGGCGACAGGGGCAGGCCGCCATGGCCGGGCATCGCGGACAGCAGCGGTTGCAGGTACTGGCGCAGCTGCGCGTGCAGTTGCCGCACCGCCGGCGAGAACTGCTTGCGGTGCGGACACACCAGCTGCAGGGGGATGTGGCTGCCGGTGCCGCCCAGCAGCACCTGCAGGCGTCCACCCAACACGTCCTCGCGCACGTCCAGCCAGGATTTGTAGGTGATGCCTTCGCCGGCGACCGCCCAGCGCCGCACCACGTCGGCGTCGTCGCAGACCAGCGGCCCGCGCACCGGGATCACCACGCGGCGCCCCTCAAGCTCGAACGACCAGCGATCGTAGGCGCGGCCGCCGAGCTGGTAGACAAGGCAATCATGCTCACGCAGATCGTCCAGCCGGATTGGCGTGCCACGCCGCCGCAGGTACTCGGGCGAAGCAGCCAGTATCCGCCGGTTGCCTTCCAGCAACGGCAGGGCGACGTAGCTGGCGTCGTCGAAGTGCCCGATGCGGATGGCCACGTCGACCGGGTCGCGGAACACGTCGGCCACTTCATCGGACAGGCGCAGGTGCAGGCGCAGCCGTGGATGTGCGGCACGGAACGCGGTCAGCCACGGCAGCAGCAGGTTGCGGCCGAAGTCCGAGGGCGCCGACAGCTGCAGGGTGCCGTGCAGTTCGGCATCCTCGCCCTGCACCCGCGCCTGGCCTTCGCGCAGGGTGGTCAGAACGTCCTGTGCATAAGGCAGGTACAGCGCGCCTTCGGCAGTCAGCCGCAGGCTGCGGGTGGTACGCACGAACAGGCGCAGGTCCAGTTCGCGTTCCAGCCGCGCCACCGCTGCGGCCACCTGGCCCGGCAGCAGATCGGCCTCGCGCGCGGCCTGCGAGAAGCTGCCCAGCGCAGCGGTACGGACGAACAGCTGCAGATCGTCGAAACGGACCATTTTCATTGCTGCAGTGAAAGTGTTGACCGATTCTGCGCCTTTCTGCCTCCCAGCGCACGGCGCACGCTGTGGCCTCTCCTCATTGGATCTCCCCCCATGCGCGCTATTGCCTACACCCATGCCGGCCTGCCGATCGACGACCCGCAGGCGCTGATCGACCTTGACCTGCCCGTACCGCAGCCGGGCCCACGCGACCTGCGGGTGGCGGTGCGCGCGGTGGCGGTGAACCCGGTCGACACCAAGGTGCGACGCGGCGCTGCCACCGACGGCCCGCGTGTGCTGGGGTGGGATGCGGTTGGTGTGGTCGATGCGGTCGGCAGCGAAGTGACCCTGTTCCGGCCCGGCGATGCGGTGTACTACGCTGGTGTGATCGATCGCCCGGGCAGCAATGCCGAATACCAGTTGGTGGACGAGCGCAGTGTTGGCCGCAAGCCGGCCAGCCTGGACGATGCCGCCGCGGCGGCGCTGCCGCTGACCGCGATCACCGCGTGGGAACTGTTGTTCGACCGCCTGCGCATCGGCGAGGGCGGCGGCGACGGTCAGACCTTGCTGGTGATCGGTGCAGCGGGCGGCGTGGGTTCGATCCTGGTGCAGTTGGCGCGCCGGCTGACCAAGCTGACGGTGATCGGCACCGCCTCGCGCCCGGAGACCCAGGACTGGGTGCAGGCGATGGGCGCGCACCATGTGATCGACCACACCCTGCCGCTGGCCGAGGGCCTGGCCCGGCTGGGCATCACCGAGGTGGACCACGTGGCCAGCCTGACCCACACCGACCAGCACTATGCGCAGCTCGTCGAGCTGCTGGCGCCGCAGGGGCAGCTGGGGCTGATCGATGATCCGGGCCAGATCGATGTGATGGCGCTGAAGCGCAAGGCGCTGTCGCTGCACTGGGAATCGATGTTCACCCGGCCGCTGTACCGCACGGCGGACATGCAGCGCCAGCATGACCTGCTGAACCGGGTCGCCGAACTGGTCGATGCCGGTGTGCTGCAGACCACGCTGGGTGAGCACTTCGGGCGCATCGACGCGGCCAACCTGCGGCGTGCGCACGCGCTGCTGGAAAGCCATCGGGCGAAGGGCAAGATCGTGTTGGAAGGCTGGTAAGGCCACGCCCTTCCTGTAGAGCCGAGCCCACGCTCGGCTGCTGTTGGCGCATGCCGTTCAGCCGAGCATAGGCTCGGCTCTACACACGTACCTTCCGACGTGTCGACCAAGGTCGACACCTGCCAACAGCGGCGAGAACCTCTCCTCAGGCCACTCCGTTGTCCACGTAGGCGGTGAAACCCGGCTGCTGCCGCAGGCGCTCGAACCAGGCGTCCACATGCGGCAGCACCGGCTTGTTGCCGGGGGTGCTGCGCCAGCGCTGCGCCGACAGACCGAGGACGATGTCGGCCAGGGTGAAGGTGCTTCCCGCCACGTAGGCGTTGCTGGCCGCCAGTTGCGCGTCCAGCGTGCCCATCAGCTGGTTCCAGTGCGCCAGGCTGGCCTCCGCGCGTGCGTCGTCCGCGAAATCGGGGTGCTGGCGCACGCGGGCCATGAACACGTGGCGCCAGGCACTGTTGAGGTCGGTGGCCTGCCAGTCCATCCACTGCTCGACCCTGGCGCGGTCATGCGCCACGGTGGGTAGCAGGTCATCGCGGCCCTGGCGTGCGGCCAGGTAGCGGCAGATGCTGTTGGACTCCCACAGCACGAAGTCGCCGTCGCGCAGCACCGGCACCTGCCGGTTCGGGTTGAGCGTGACCAACAGGTCCGGCGCGGGTGCCGGGTCATGCGTGAACGCGAGATCGAGTTCGGCGCACAGCCACAGCACCTTGCGTACGTTGATCGAGGTGGGCTTTCCGTACAGAACAATCATGGGCTCGTTTCAGCAGCTGAGACTCGGCCAGCCTACACTTGCCACATGCAAACCGAATTCCTCCTCGTCGCCGGCCTGCTGCTGGTCGTGCTCGTCCTGCAACTGGTGGCGCTGCTGCGCCGCCCGCCCCACGACCGCCTGGAACAGGCCGTGCGTGATGAAGCGCGCGTCGGCCGCAGCGAGCTGCGCGAGCAGCTCGATGGGTTCGCGCGCGCGCTGACCGATCTGTCCACCCGCACCGATCAGCGTCTGGATCTGCTGCGTGAAGCGCTGGGCGAAGATGCGCGCAAGGCCCGCGCCGAGGCGGCCGACAGTCAGCAACGCAGTGCCGTCTCGCTGGGCGAACGCCTGCAGGAACTGCGTGTGCAGCTGGATGTGTTCGGCCAGCAGCAGGAGGCGCGCATCCATGCGTTCGGAAAGCAGCTGCAGGAACTGACAGCCCGTACCGATACCCAGTTCGGTGCGCTGCGGCAGGCCCTGGTTGAGGATGCCCGCAAGGGCCGCGAAGAAGGCGCGCAGTCGCAGCAGCGCCTGACCGAGAGCCTGGGCCTGCGCCTGCAGGAGCTGACCCAGCGCAACGAACAGCGCATCTCGGAAATGCGCACCACCCTGGAAGAACAGCTGCGCGCGCTGCAGGCCGACAACGCGCAGAAGCTCGAGCAGATGCGCCACACCGTGGACGAGAAGCTGCAGTCCACGCTGGAAACGCGGCTGGGCAATTCGTTCAAGCTGGTGTCCGAACGCCTGGAACAGGTGCAGCGCGGGCTGGGTGAAATGCAGCAGCTGGCGACCGGCGTGGGCGACCTGAAGCGGGTACTGACCAACGTCAAGAACCGCGGCAGCTGGGGGGAAGTGCAGCTGGAGAACATCCTCGAGCAGACCCTCACCCAGGAACAGTACGCGCGCGGGGTGAAGGTGCGTCCTGACGGCAACGAGATGGTCGACATCGCCGTGCGCCTGCCGGGCCGTCGCGACGACGACACGCCGGTCTGGCTGCCAATCGATTCCAAGTTCCCGCGCGAAGACTATGAGCGCCTGCTCGATGCGCAGGAACAGGGTGATGCCGAGGGCGTGCGCCTGCAGGGCATCCAGCTGGAACGCGCGATCCGCGTGCAGGCCAAGTCGATCAGCGAAAAGTACATCGTGCCGCCGCACACCACCGATTTCGCGGTGATGTTCGTGCCCACCGAAGGGCTGTATGCCGAGGTGATCCGGCGTCCGGGCCTGGTCGACCTGCTGCAGCGCGAGCACCGCGTGGTGGTGGCTGGCCCGACCACCGTCACCGCGTTGCTCAACAGCCTGCAGATGGGCTTCCGTACCTTGGCGATCGAGCAGCGATCGAGCGAAGTGTGGGGGCTGCTGGGCGCAGTGAAGAGCGAGTTCGGCAAGTTCGCCGGCATCCTCGAGAAGGCCGAGAAGCAGATCACCACCGTGGGCCGCAGCATCGGCGAGGCCAGCCGCAAGACCCGCACCATCGAACGCCGACTGCGTGGTGTGGAATCACTCGCGACCGAACAGGCGCAGGGCCTGCTGGGCGATCTGAGCGAAGCACCCAGCGACGAAGAGGCGGCAGAAGGCGAGGGTGAGGACGCCTGACGCCGGC
Organism: Stenotrophomonas sp. PA-6-5C; assembly: GCF_021605635.1. Taxonomy (NCBI): domain Bacteria; kingdom Pseudomonadati; phylum Pseudomonadota; class Gammaproteobacteria; order Lysobacterales; family Lysobacteraceae; genus Stenotrophomonas; species Stenotrophomonas sp. PA-6-5C. The sequence continues at coordinate 36,888 of NZ_WKEE01000023.1, read as the reverse complement.
TGACACGCCATCTGCATCGTCGGATGCGTATGCTGGCGCCGTCCACACCGATCAGGTACTGCCATGCGCCTCCGATTCCTTGCCAGCCTTGCGCTGAGCGCGCTGCTTGCCGCCTGCAGCAGCACCCCACCGGCCAGTGAAGATGCCGGCGCGGCAGCTACGGCGACCGACAGCCCTGAAGCCACTGCAGCCCTGCAAGAAGCACGCGATGTGGACTGCCGCGCGGCGGGCGGCACCCTGCAGCCGTTGGGCCGCCTGCAACGCGTGCAGTGCGTGATTCCCTATGCCGACGCGGGCAAGTCCTGCAGCAGCAAGAGCGACTGCAGTGGCCAGTGCCTGGCGACGGGCGAGGTCGCTGCCGGTGCGGTGGCGACCGGCACCTGCCAGCGTGACGCCAGCCAGAACTTCGGTTGCCGCCAACGCGTCGACGATGGCAAGGCACAAGGCACCATCTGCGTTGATTGAGGATGTCCTGTAGAGCCGAGCCCATGCTCGGCTACCGTGGCATCAGCCGAGCATGGGCTCGGCTCTACAACAGCGCGTGCGGCGGTATGCTGGTGGGCCTTTCCCAGCTGTAGCCGGAGCCCCCGCGTGAGTACCTCGATCCAGGATGTTTCCCTCACCACCATCGACGGCCAGCCGTCCTCGCTTGCCGACTACCAAGGCAAGGTACTGCTGCTGGTCAACGTGGCGTCCAAGTGCGGCCTGACCCCGCAGTACGAAGGCCTGCAGGCGCTTTACGCGGAGAAGCACGCGCAGGGCCTGGAAGTGCTGGGCTTCCCGGCCAACAACTTCCTCGGCCAGGAGCCGGGCAGCGAGGCGGAGATCCAGCAGTTCTGCCAGCTGACCTACGACGTGAGCTTCCCGATGTTCGCCAAGATCAGCGTGGCCGGTGAAGACACCCACCCGCTGTACCAGCAGCTGACCGCCGCGCAGCCGCAGGCCATCGGCGAAGGCCCGCTGCGCGAGCGCCTGGCCAGCAAGGAGATTCCGATCCACCCGGCACCGGCGGTGCTGTGGAATTTCGAGAAGTTCCTGGTCGGCCGCGATGGCAAGGTCATCGCCCGCTTCGCCCCGGACGTTGCCGCCGATGATGCGCGCCTGCGCGAAGCGGTCGAGGCGGCGCTGGCGGCCTGAAGACGACGTGCCAACCAAGGTTGGCACCTACCGGAAGGTCGGTGGACGGCGGTAAAACAAAAAACCCCGCCGAAGCGGGGTTTTTTCATGTGTTGCCGGCAGCGGTCAGTTGGTCCACTGCGGCATCGGCATTGCATCGACCGGGATCGGCGAATTCGCATCGTCGCTGCCACGCTCGCGCTTGCCGCGCAGATCGTTCTCGATCTGGTAGTTGCGGCGCTGCATCCAGGCATCGCGGACCAGGGCGTATTCGTCCACCGCGGTATCGCGCAGGTCGTCGATCGCCAGCAGCTGTGCACGCGTATCGACCAGCTGCAGGCCCTGCAGGCCGATGCGGTACTTGTCGCTTTCGATGCGACGGATCGGCGACAACGGGATGTCACCGGCCAGGCCGAACACATCACGCACGGTACGCGGGCCGAAGAACGGCAGTTCCACGTAACGCGAACGACGCCAGCCCCAGGCACCCAGGGTCTGCCCGAAGTCCTCGTTGCGACGCGGCACCATCGCCTTGCTGGCCGGGTCGAACAGGCCACCAATGCCCAGCGTGCTGTTCATCAGGAACCGGCCCAGGCTGTCCCACGCATCGGCCGGTCGGCCCTGCAGCAGCTGGTTGGTGATGGTCAGCGGCGCACGCAGGTTGCTGAAGAAGTTGCTTACGCCGGTACGTGCAAAGCGCGGCACCACGTGGGTATAGGCGGTCGCCAACGGGCGGGCGATACCGCGGTCGACGGCGTTGTTGAACCCGTGCACCTTGCGGTTGAACGGTTCCCACGGGTCGTAGGCGGCAGCGCTGCGGCTGTTGTCACTGGTGCCGTACAGCGCATCGAAGTCGTTGTCGCCGCCCGGAGCGGTCGCCGCCGCGTCGGTGGCTGCATCGGTTGTCGGGGCACGGCTGCCGGTGTCCACCGCCGCCGCAGCGGGCGGCGTGTCGGCCTGGGTCGGCTGGCTGGCCGGCTCGGTGTCAGCAGCAGTGGCTGCGGCAGGTGCTGCAGCAGTCGACGGAACCACGGTATCGGCCACCGGCGCGTCGCTGCGTGCCGGCTTGCCGGCACAGGCGCTGAGCGCAGCGGCCAGGAGGATCAGAGGGAAAACGCGCACGACGTTCATGTCAGCTCGCAGCAGAAGTAGCGTTGAAGTCCAGGTCGGGCGACAGCCGGTAGGCCGCGCTCAGTTCGTTGTAGCCAGCTGGGGCGCCGGAGATCGTCAGCGGATGACCGCCCTGGCGCGCGCGTGCGGCCAGCTCGGCCAGCAACGCCAGGCCGGCGCTGTCCACGCGCTCGACCTCCGCCAGTTCCAGCCGCGACAGCTGCGCCGGCAGGGCCTGCAGCTGCGGCCACAGTGCGATCACCGCTGCACGGTCGAGCGCCCCGCGCAGGCGCAGGGTGTCACCTTCCAGCAGCGCCAGCGCCTTATTTGCCATTGCCGGCCGGTCCGGCCTGCATGCTGCCGCTGCGCAGATCGTTGGCCACCTGCTTGATGCCCTTCTGTCGCAGCGGGGCATCGAACTGGTTGCGGAAGGTCTGCACGTAGGAGATGCCTTCGATGTTCACGTCGAAGATCTTCCACTGGCCGTTGACGTTGCGCATCCAGTATTCAACCGGCGTCGGCTCGTTGGCGGCGCGCACCAGTTCGGTGGCCACGCGCACGCCACGGTTGCCCGGCAGCGGGCTCTCGCCCTTCAGACGGAAGCTCGGCTTGCCCTGGATGTTGAGCAGGGTCGAGCCATAACGCTGCATCAGGCTGTCGGCCATCGCATCGGCGAACAGCTTGATGTCGGCGTCCGAAGCGCCGCGGGCGTGCGTGCCCAGCACCAGGCGCGCAGCGTAATCGCGGTCGAAGGTGCGGGTCAGTTCGCTGTCGATGTAGCTGCGCAGGCTGGCCGGGTTGCTGGTGAACTCCGCGCGGCGCTGCTGCAGGGTCGACATGATGCGGCTGCTGGCGTCGATCACCACCTTGCCGGCCTGGCCCTGGGGGGCGGCGGTAGCGGCGGGGGCGGCCTGCGCCTGGGCCAGGAACGGGGTGGCCAGCAGCAGCGACGAGGCGAGCAGGGCCGGGATCAGTTTCATCTTCATGGTTGCGGTTCCGTTGCAGGCGACTGCTCGCCATCGTTGGGTTTCTGGCCAGCGCCACCGGCACTGCCACTGAACATGTACTTGCCGACCAGCTGCAGCAGGTCCACGGCCGGCTGGGTGAACACGATTTCCTCACCGGGCTTGAGCACGTCCGGATCACCGCCGGGCTGCAGACCGATATAGCTCTCGCCAAGCAAACCGCTGGTGAAGATGCCGGCGGAGGTGTCGGCCGGCAGGTCCTTGACCTTGCTGTCCATGCGCAGGGTCACGATCGATTCGAACTTCACCGGGTCCAGTTCGATGGAAGCGACCTGGCCGACGGTGACGCCGCCGATCTTCACCGGCGCCTGCTTGCGCAGCTGGCCGACCTGGGAGAAGCGGGCCTTGAGTTCATAGCCTTCGCCACCCCAGCTCCAGCGCTGGTTGGTCGAGGCGACGGCCAGCACCATCAGCGAGGCCAGGGCCAGCAGCAGGAAAGCGCCGACGGAGAATTCGAGTCTGGGACCGCGGATGGCCATGTGGATTACCTGATCAGTCGTGGTGGCCGCGCGCCGATGCGCACCGCCGATGGAGGGGTTAGGTGAACAACATTGCCGACAGCACGAAGTTGAACATCAGCACCAGCAGCGAGGCGTTGACCACCGCACGGGTGGTGGCGACGGAGGTGCCTTCGATGGTCGGTTCGGCGTGGAAACCGACATAGGCGGCAACCAGTGCGGCGGTGCCACCGAAGATCGCCGATTTCAGCATCGCCACGCCGAAGTCGTCCCAGAAGTCCACGCTGTTGCGCAGCGCCGACCAGAACACGCCGTTGTCCAGGCCCAGTACGTGCACTGCTTCGAAATAGCTGGCGCTGATCGCCAGCGAACAGAAGATGCCGGTCAGCAGCGGCACGGTCAGTACCGCCGCCCAGAAGCGCGGCGCCACGGCCTTGGCCACCGGGTCGATGGCCATCAGCTCCAGCGCCTTGATCTGGTCGGTGGCGCGCATCAGGCCCAGCTCGGCGGCGATCGAGCTGCCGGCGCGGCCGATGAACAACAGCGCGGTCAGCACCGGTGCCAGCTCGCGGTACAGCGACAGGCCGAGCAGGGTGGACAGCGCGTCGGCCGCACCGAAGGTGGTCAGCGTGCGGTAGCCCTGCAGGGTCAGCACCAGGCCGACGAAGGCGCCGCCCACGGCGATGATCGGCAGCGAGCGCGCGCCGATCTTGTAGATCTCGCGGGTCAGCTCGGCCAGGAAATCACGGGTCGGCAGCGAACCGCGCAGCACGGTCAGCGAGAACAGACCGGCACGGCCCAGCGAACGGGTGGCTTGCACGAACGGCATCAGGCAACCCTCGCGCGCGGTGCGGCATCAAACGGGATGGGACCGTCGGGCTGGCCGTGCAGGAACTGCCGCAGCAGCGGGTCCTGGCTGGACTGCAGCGCTTCGGGCGTGCCCTGGAACACGATGCCGCCGTTGGCGATCGCGATCACCTGGTCGCAGATCGGCAGGGTCTCGTGCACGTGGTGGCTGACGATGATGCTGGTCAGGCCCAGGCTGTGGTTGAGGCGCTGGATCAGGCTCATGATCACACCCGAGGCGATCGGGTCCAGCCCGGTCAGCGGCTCGTCGTAGATCATCAGCGGCGGGTCCAGGGCCAATGCGCGGGCCAGTGCCACGCGGCGGGCCATGCCTCCGGACAGTTCACGCGGCCAGGCATCGGCCGCAGCCAGCAGGCCCACCGAATGCAGCTTCATCTGCACCAGCCGGCGCAGCACCGGTGCCGGCAGGCGGGTGTGGGTGCGCAACGGCAGGGCGACGTTTTCGGCCACGGTCAGGTCGGTCAGCAGGCCATTGCCCTGCAGCAGTACGCCAACGCTCCTGCGCATCTCCAGCAGTTCGGCGGTGCGCTGCGGGATCGGCTTGCCGAACAGGGTGATGTCGCCTGCAACCGGACGCAGTTCGCCGGTCAGCGCCGCCAGCAGGGTGGACTTGCCGCTGCCGGACGGACCCAGCACGGCAGTGATGCTGCCTTTGGGCACCTGCAGCGAAACGTCGCGCAGGATCGTGCGCCCGCTCCGGTCGATGCGGACGTTGGACAACTGCACCAGACTGGAGGTGGAAGCCGACATGGGCACCCTTAACGTTTTTTCGACATTGAAGCATCGGGTCAGACTGCTGAACATAAGCAGACTGGACGGTCCAGTATTGTTGCACGGCCGGACCGTCGCCAGACCGGGACAATTCCTGAAACGACCGGAACAATCCGTCGCGATCACCGTATTCCGCCATTGAATACGGCCGGGTGTGCTGCACACTGTGCACGATGAGTGACCCGGGCAGCGATTTTCGTCTCTACCATTCCAATTCGCTGGACGTGCTGGCTGCCCTGCTGGCGCGCAATGTGCGTGTGCCGGTGCCGGGACAGCCGCTGCTGGCCCCGGAGGTGGTGCTGATCCCGCAGGTGGCGATGCGGCGCTGGCTGCAGGCGACCCTGGCTGCCGAGTATGGCGTGGCCGCCAACCTGGAATTCCTCACCCCCGGTGAGTTCGTTGCCCGTGCATTGAACGCCAATGTCGATGGCGAAGCCGACGACCTGGACGCGGCCGCCCTGCATTGGCGCCTGTACCAGGCCCTGCGCGACCCGGACCTGCTGGCGCAGCCCCCCATGCGTGCGCTGCAGTCCTATCTTGCCGGTGGCGACGCGCTGAAACCCTGGGCCCTGGCCGGCGAACTGGCCTCGGTGTTCGAGAAGTACCAGGCCTGGCGCCGCGACTGGCTGCTGCGCTGGGAGGCCGGCGCCGATGCGGCCGACCCGCAGGCCATCCTCTGGCGCAGCATCGCCGCTGGTCATGGTTACCGCGCGCGCCGCATCCAGGCCTACCTGGACCGCTTCGAGGGCGCCGCCCAGCCGCTGCCGAAGGGCCTGCCACCGCGGATGTCGGCGTTTGCCACCCTCAACATCTCGCCCGACGTACTGCGGGTGATGGCCACCCAGTCGCGGGCGGGCGAACTGCATTTCTATCTGCCCACGCCGGTGCAGTCCTACTGGGGCGACCTGCAGTCCCTGGCAGAGCGCCTGCGCAGCGGCGCGCCGGACCCGTTCGGCGAGGCCGCCGGCGAGAACCGCCTGCTGGAAGCGTGGGGTGCGGCCGGCCGCGATTTCATGGCGGTGCTGGGCAGCTACGAAGTGGTGCATCCGGCCGGCGAGATCGCCGCCTATTCCGACCCCGAGCAAGATGCGCGGCCGACCCTGGACCAGGGCGGGCTGTCCGACAGCCTGTTGCATCGCTTGCAGCGCGACCTGTTCCACCGTCGCGCATTGCCGTCGGGCGAACTGCGCGATGGCCTGCGCAGCGACGACCCGAGCCTGCAGGTGCATGCCTGCCACACCCGCCTGCGCGAGCTGCAGGTGCTGCACGACCAGCTGCGCAGCCTGCTGCAGGACCCGCGCTTCGACCCGCCGTTGCAGGCACGTGAGATCGCCGTGCTGGCGCCGGACATCGATCCGTATGTGCCCTATCTGGAAGCGGTGTTCGGTGGGCGTGGCGGCGACGACGAGCACATTCCCTATGCGTTGGCCGACAGCAGTCCACTGGCCGGCGAGCCGCTGGCTGATGTGTTCGTGCACCTGCTGGGCCTGCCGATTTCGCGCTTCGGCCTGAACGAGGTGCTGGACCTGCTGGCCAGTGCGCCGCTGGCCGAGGCCGCCGGTCTGGAAGCGGTCGACTTCGATCGGCTGCATGGCTGGCTGCAGCAGGCCGGCGCACGCTGGGGCCTGGATGCCGACCATCGCGGCCAGCTGCAGGCCCCCAGCGATGACGCCTACACCTGGCAGTTCGCGCTGGATCGGCTGCTGCTGGGCCACGCCACCGGCAGCGAGGTGGACCTGGCCGGGGTGGCGCCGTGGATCGAGCTGGAAGGCGGGGCGCTGGATGCGCTGGACCGGCTGCTGCGCCTGCTGCGCGTGCTGGCCGTCTACCAGCGCCGGCTCGGCGAGCTGTTGACCCCGGCACAGTGGCGGCAACGCCTGCTGTCGCTGCTCGATGCGCTGCTGCCGACGCCGCCCAGCTCTCCCAACAGCCAGCGTGCGCTGGAGCGCCTGCGCAAGCTGCTCAACCAGTTCGCCGAGGATGCGTACAAGGCCGGGTTCGCTGACGGCGTGCCGCCGGAGGTGGTGCGTGCGCACTTCGCCGGTGCCCTGGCCGAGGCCGATACACGGGCGCCACTGCTGACCGGTGGTATCAGCTTCGGCCGCATGGTGCCGATGCGCCTGCTGCCGTTCCGGGTGATCTGCGTGCTCGGCCTCAACGATGGTGATTTCCCGCGTCGTGACCCGGCCGCCGGCCTCAACCAGCTCACCGCCGAACTGGATACGCCGCGCCGCCGCCCGGGCGACCGCTCCACCCGCGAAGATGATCGTTTCCTGTTCCTGCAGCTGTTCGCTGCCGCCCAGGACGTGTTCTACCTCAGCTATCTCGGCGCAGACCCGCGCGATGGCAGCGTGCGGGAGCCGTCGGTGCTGGTCAGCGAACTGATCGATGCCGCCGCGGCCTATCACCTTGATCCGCCGACCGCCACGCGGGACTTCACCGTGCGCCATGCGCTGCAGCCGTTCTCGCCGGCCGCCTTCGGTGACGGCGACCCGCGCCGCTTCAGCTACCGCCGGCAGTGGCATCCGGCCGCCGGGCGACTGGGCGGGCAGCGCGGCAGCCTGCTGCCGTGGTTCGACACCGCACTGCCGCCACCGGCGGAGGACGCGGTGGAAGAAGAGATCTCGCTGGACAGCCTGCGTCGTTTCCTGTGCGATCCGGCCGGCCAGTTCCTCGCGCAGTCGCTGGGCCTGCGCCTGGCTGACGACGTCGAGGACGTCGACGACCTGGAGCCGCTGGTGCTGTCTTCGCGCGGGCCGGAGAAGCGCAGCGTGCAGCTGGCCGTGGTGCAGGCCACCCTGACCGGCGACAGCGAGCCGCTGTACCCGCGGCTGCGCGCACGCGGGCTGCTGCCGTCGGGCATCCTCGGCGAGCGCCAGTTCGAAGTGGAGCAGCTCAAGACCCGCCCGTACGCCACGGCCATGCTGGGCTGGTTGCAGGGCATGCCGCTGGAGAGCCGCCGCTATGAAGTGGAGATCGACGGTGTGCGCCTGCATGGCCGGGTCGGTGATCGCCATCCCGAGGGCCTGGTGCGATTGCGCGCTGGCGCGCTGAACGGCAACGCGGTGATCCGCCAAGGGCTGGATTGGCTGTTGGCCAACGCCGCCGGCGATGCCTTGCCGCTGGTGCAGTTCCACGATGGTGGTGATGCCGGCCCCGGTCCGCATGTGTTGCCTGCGCTGACCGTGCCTGCAGCCCGCGCGGCATTGCGCGCGCTGCTGCAGCTGCGCCAGCGCGGCCTGCGCGAGCCGCTTCGCTTCGCGCCTTACACCGGCTGGGTGCTGTTCAACGCGCCGGTGGAAAAGCAGCGCAGCGAAGGCTGGAAGCAATGGCATGGCAGCGACCGCAGCTGGGGTGAAGCCAACAGTGATGCGTGGCAGCTGCTGCTGCGTGGCGCCGATCCATTTGCCGACGACGCCAGTTATGCCGACCTGCTGCGCAACAGCCAGGTGGTCTTCAGCGCCGTGCGCGAAGGCCGCAGCTTCGGCACTGATCCACAGGCAGGCCACGCATGAGCCGCGTTGCCGAGGACCCTTCCATCGATACACGTTTGCCCGACCCTTACCTGGCGTTGCCGCTGCACGGCACGCGACTGATCGAAGCCAGTGCCGGCACCGGCAAGACCTTCACCCTGGCGACACTGTTCACCCGTCTGGTGGTCGAGCAGGGCCTGCGTATCGGCCAGATCCTGGCGGTGACCTTCACCGATGCGGCGACCCAGGAGCTGCGCAAGCGCATCCGCGAGCGCCTGGCTCTGGCCGCACGCCTGGTCGATCTGCCGCCCGGCGATGATGAAACGCCCGACGCAGTGCTGACCCGGCAGGTGCTGCAACGCCATCTGCAGGACGGCACGGAAAGCGCCAAGGCGTTGAAGCGGCGCCTGCAGGTGGCTGCCGATGAAATCGACCTGGCGGCGATCTTCACCATCCACGGCTTCTGCACCCGCGTGCTGCGCGAACATGCGCTGGAGAGCGGGCATACCTTCGACCCGCCGGAACTGCTGGCCAGCGATCGCGAGCTGCTGGAAGAACTGGCTGCCGATCTCTGGCGCGTGCATGCCAACGACCCGGCCACGCTGGAACCGTTGACCTGGCTGTGGTCCACCCCGGATGCGCTGGCGGCTGACCTGCGCGCGCTGCTGGCTTCGCCACCGCTGCATCCGCGGCCGCAGCCGCTGGCGGTGGACGACCCGCGCCCGGCCCTGGAAGCGGCCGCGGTGGAACTGGCTGCTGCCGTGCGCGAGCACGGTGAGCGCTTCTTCCTGGACCTGTGCGAAGCGGTCGACAACAAGTGGATCAACGGCGTCTCCTACAAGCTGGGTTGGCTGCACCCGCTGGGCCGCCAGCTGTTGGGCTGGGCCGAGCGCGGCGACGCCGCCGAACTGCTGTCCAGTGACCGCCTGCCGGCGCTGCTGCCCGATGCACTGGTAGCCAAGACCAACAAGAAGTTCACCGAGCGCACACCGTCTTCGCCGCTGCAGGCCCCGTTGGCGCGCTATGTCGCATTGCTCGCCGAGCGTGAGCAGTGGCTGCGGGCCAGTGCACTGAACTTCCTCCATGCGCTGCGCGAGGATGCCAGCCAGCGCCTGGCGGCCCTGAAGCGCCTGCGCCGCGTGCAGACCTACGACGATCTGATCGACGGCGTCGCCCGCGCACTTGAAGGCCCGCAGCGGCTGACCCTGGTGAAGCAGCTGCGTGCGCAGTACCGCATCGCCCTGGTCGATGAATTCCAGGATACCGACGACCGCCAGTGGGGCATCTTCCATACCGTGTTCGGCGCCTCGCCGGAGGTGGACGAACTGGGGCTGCAGCCGGCGCTGTTCCTGATCGGTGACCCCAAGCAGGCCATTTATGGCTTCCGCGGCGGCGACATCCATACCTATCTGAAAGCCAAGCAGGTGGCCGAGCAGGCACCGGCGCTGGACCAGAACTTCCGCTCGCGCCCATCCGTGCTGCGCGCGCTGCAGGCGCTGTACGACAACGCTGGCGAAGACGCCTTCCTTGAACGCGACATCCAGTTCGAGCCGGTGCGTCCGGGCGGCGTGCGTGCCGATGAGGATTACCTGCGTGATGGCCGGGCCGCACCTGCACTCACCCTGCGCCTGCTGCGCAGCGAGGGCGAAAAGGCCTTCAGCGCCGATGCCTCGCGCGACGCGACGACCCAGGCCTGCGTAGCCGCGATCCACCAGATCCTGCTGGAAGCGCGTGCCGGCACCGCGCTGCTGCGCGGGCGTCCGCTGCAGCCTGGCGATATCGCCGTGCTGGTGCGTTCGCATCGCGAAGCCACGCTGGTGCAGCGCGCGCTGGCTGCGGTCGGCATTCCCGCAGTGGCGGCCGGCAAGCAGAGCCTGTTTGCCACCAGCGAGGCCCGTGACCTGCGTGCGCTGCTGCTGGCCCTGCTGCAACCGGCCGACGAAGGGCGCCTGCGCACCGCATTGGCAACCGTGCTGCTGGGGCAGCGCGCAAGCGCGATTGCCAGCATGGAGCGGGAAGGGGACCTGCAACGCGGGTTCCAGTCGCAGCTGCTGCACTGGCGTGAACGCTGGCAGCGAGGCGGTCCGTTCGCGGTGGTTGCCGATGTCTGCGCGGCGCAGGGCGAGCGCCTGCTGGCGCTGATCGATGGCGAGCGGCGCCTGACCAACTACCTGCAGCTGGGCGAGCTGCTGCAGGAAGCCTCGGCGCAGGCACTGGGCATGCACGGCCTGCTGGACTGGCTGCAGGGACAGATGGCCAACGCCGACCAGGACGATGAGCAGCAGCTGCTGCGCTTGGAGTCCGACGCGCGGCGGGTGCAGATCATCACCCTGCACAAGAGCAAGGGCCTGGAATACCCGCTCGTGTTCCTGCCGTTCGTGGGGATCGATGGTGGCGCGCCGAACACTGCCACCCACTGCACCGTGCACCTGCAGGGCGAGCGCCAGCTGCACTGGAAGCTGGACAAGGACGACGCCTGGGAAGCGGCCAGCAGCCAGCGCGAGCGCGAACAGCGGGCAGAAGACGCGCGCCTGCTGTACGTCGGCCTGACCCGCGCCGAGCATGCGCTATGGATCGCCACCGGCGATCTGGCTGGCCACGCGAAAACCCGCCTGGCCCCGTTGCTGGGCGATCTGCAGGCGCTGCGCGCGCACGCGGACGCGGAGCTGGATGACAGCGCGTTGCCGGGCCGCCTGCCGCAGCTGCTGGCCGAAACCGAAGGCGAGCTGCCCGCAGTGCGTGCGTTGACCCGGCGTGTGCCCCATGACTGGTGGGTCTACAGCTTCACCCAGCTGGCGCATGCCGACGCGGGCAACAGCGACGATATCGAAGCGGCGGCCACCGAACTGCCGGCACCGGCCGCCGACGAACCCGCCGGTGCCGAGCTGCCGCTGGAACCGGCATTGCCGGAAGCCGCTGCAGAAGACATGGCGCCGCCGGATCCACGCTTCATGGGCAGCCGTTTCGGCAACGTCCTGCACGATGCACTGGAGAACGTCGACTTCGGACTGTGGACCGGCTGGCAGCCTGAGCAACCGGCACCGGAGGGACAGGCCGACGTACTGCGCCGCTCGCTGCACGACGAAGGCTATGCCGACGAAGATCTGGACGACGGCGTGGCGGTGCTGGTGCCGCTGGTGGGCCATACCCTCACCGTGCCGCTGCCCGAAGGTGGTGCGCTGTGCAGCGTGCCCGAGCACGAGCGCCGCGCCGAGATCGAGTTCCACTTCGCCATCGAACCGACCGCAGTACCGGTGCTGCTGCAGCTGCTGCATGACCACGGCATCGCCAGCGCGCGGCGTGGCTTCGGCCTGCGCAGAAGGCTGGAAGGCCTGATGACCGGCAAGATCGATCTGACCTACGTGCGTGATGGCTGCTGGTATGTGCTGGACTACAAATCCAACCGTTTGCCGGGCTACAGCCCGGACCTGCTGGAGATTGCCATGCGCCACAGCGAGTACGACCTGCAGGCGCTGATCTACACCGTCGCACTGCATCGCTGGCTGCGGTTCCGCCTGGGCGCGGCGTACGACTACGCGCGTGACATGGGCGGGATCCGATACCTGTTCTGCCGGGGCCTGGACGTTGCCGGCAACGGCGTGCACGTGCAGCGCTTCGCACCGGAACTGGTGGATGCGCTGGATGCCTTGTTTGCCGGCGGCGAAGCGGCCCAGGCCGATATGGCGGCGCGCGCGCGCGGAGAAACCGCATGAGCCTGCTGCGCGACCTGCATCGCGGTGGCCAGCTGCGCACCTTGGACCACGCCCTGGCCACCAGCCTCAAGCGCCTGCGCGAGGACACCCCGGACAACGTGGCGCTGGCGGCCGCACTGGCCTCGCTGGCCGTAGCGCAGGGGCACGCAGGCTTCGATCCACGCCAGCCACAGCGCCTGATCGACGGCGTGCCAGCATGGCCAGAGCCTGCGCAGTGGCTGGCGCAGCTGCAGGCCTCGCCCTGGGTAGCGACGCCGCAGGACGCCAGCGCCGCCGCAGAGGAAGCACCGCTGGTGCTGGAGAACGGCCTGCTGTACCTGCGCCGTTACCGCGAGTACGAGCGGCAGCTGGCGGTCGGCCTGCAGCGCATCGGCCGCCATCCGCTGCCTGCACCGGACATGGCTGCCGTGGCGCCGTTGTTCGCGCGCCTGTTCCCGCAGGCCGCCACCAGCGAAGACCAGCAGGCACGCGCCGCCGGCGTGACCCTGCGCCACCCGTTGGCCCTGGTCACTGGTGGCCCCGGTACCGGCAAGACCACCACCATCGCTCGCCTGCTGCTGCTGTTGGCCGCACAGGCGCTGCACCAGGGCCTGCCCGTACCCAAGGTAGCGCTGGCTGCGCCCACCGGCCGCGCTGCCGAGCGCATGGCCGAAAGCCTGCGCTTGGCCGTACAGCGGCTGCAGGAGCAGGGGCTGGACCCGGCGCTGTGCACCGCGCTGCCCAGCACCGGCACCACCCTGCATCGCCTGCTCGGAGTGATTCCCGATTCACCGCGCTTCCGCCATCACGCCGACAACCCGTTGTCGGTGGATGTGGTGGTGGTCGACGAAGCCTCGATGATCGACCTGCCGTTGATGGCCAAGCTGGTCGACGCGATCGCCAGCGGCACCCGCCTGATCCTGCTCGGCGATCCCGACCAGTTGCCATCGGTGGAGGCAGGCGATGTGCTCAGTGCCATCCTGCGCGCCAGCGGCGATGGCATCGGCACCCGCGCCGACGACGCGCAGGCGCTGCATGGCCTGCTGGCACCGGCCACGCTGCAGCCGCAGGCAGCACCGCGTGCATTTGCTGGTCGCCGCGTGCAGTTGCAACGGGGCTACCGGCAGAGTGATGCGCTGGACCTGGCACCGCTGGCGCAGGCCGTGCGCGGCGGCGACAGTGGCACCGCCCTGCGCCTGCTGCGCAGCGGTGAACTGGCCGGCGTCCGCTTCCATGAAGGCGAAGCCGATCCGTTGCGCGGCCAGCGCGAGCATCTGCTTGATCATTGGCGCGCGCTGGCCGACGCGGTGGATCCGGCGCAGGCGCTGCAGCAGGCCGGTCGCCTGCGCGTGCTGACCGCACTGCGCGAAGGCCCGCAGGGCGCGCGTGGCCTCAACAGCCGCATCGAACAGCTGCTGGCCGGCAACACCCCGGGCTACTTCCAGGGCCGGCTGCTGCTGATCACCGAGAACAGCTACCGCCATCGCCTGTTCAACGGCGATATCGGCATCTGCCTGCGCGATGGCAGCGGCGCGATGGCGGCCTGGTTCCCCGGCGAGACCGCCGACCAGCCCCGCGCCTTCCACCCGGCAGCGTTGCCTGCACACGAGAGCGCCTTCGCCATGACCGTGCACAAGGCGCAGGGCTCGGAGTTCGACGAAGTGTGGCTGCAGCTGCCACGGCAGGACAGCCGCGTACTGTCGCGTGAGCTGGTCTACACCGGCCTGACCCGCGCCCGCCAGCGCCTGCAGGTGGCCGGCAGCGCCGAGGTACTGGAGGCGGCGTTGAAGCGGCATGCCAGTCGCCTCGGTGGATTGGCCTGGCGGCTGGGCGCGGAAGAAGTGCCCGAAGAACCAACACGCATCGAACAACCCACGGTGCAGGGCCAATTGTTCTGACCTCAGTCCTTCCAATTCCTCCAATCACAACGCGCACCTTCATCCACGCATGGCGTGGATCTACCGTGTCGACCAAGGTCGACACCCACCAACAGCAGGCCATGCCATTCCGACAGATCGCGGGAACCTATCGAAGGCGGGGTGGGTCCGGTTGCGGGGGCGTGAGCGCCATGGATGGCGCGACCGAGCCTCCATGGACGGATTCACGGCGTCCCCCGCAACCGGACCCACCCCGCCATCCCACGGATCGCCCGCTTTTGACGTTGACGTTGACGTTGATTCGGCAGGTGCAGGGCGCAGCCCTGCCGCCAAACCTACTCCGGCATCAACACCAGCCCATCCGGATACACGATCGCCGCTTCATCAGCACTCACATCGAAGAACCCCACGCCGTGCTTCTCGGCCAGGTCCTGCACCAGATCATGCGCGCGCTCGGCTACCGAATACGCGAATGCGCCATAGATCACATCGCGGCCGATGCTGTACTCGGTCACTTCGGCGCGATCGTCATCGTCGTTGCTCAGCGGGCCGTTCAGCGGCGGAAATTCCTGTGCCATCTCCGCAAACCACGCCTGCAACGCCGGGCTGCTGACCGCCGGGTCGTCGTACTCGTGGCGTTCGTTCCACTGCGTCTGCTTCTCGAACCAGGCGATGAACGCCGCCGCTTCACGCGGGGCGACGCTGGCCTCGAACACCATCATGTCGTAACTCATTGGAGCTTCCTGTTGTCTGGTGAAAAGCCGCCGGGCATGGCCCGGCGCTACCGGAGGATAAGGGCTGCGCCGGGGCATGCCCGGCGATTCCTATCAGGCGGACAGGGTAGCGCCGGGCCATGCCCGGCGGATCGCATCAGACGGACGGCGCTGCGGCGTCCGCCAGCCCCAGCGTCAACGCCTTGGCCTCCGGGAACAGCGCGAACCGCAGGCCGACCAGGCCCATCAGCGCCTCGTCGCGGGCCTTGCACGCCGCCACGCTGCCGACCCGCCCCAGGGACGTGTCCAGCCGCTCGCGCAGCGCCTCGGCAGCGGCGATCGGCTTGCGCGCGGCGATCTGCCGGCGGTAATGCGCGGCGATCTCTTCGAGGATGTGCTCGACCGCCTCGCGGCTTCGCTCCGGCAGCTCCAGCCGCGCGCGGCGCAATTGCAGGATGTTCAGACCGATGCGGGCTTCATTGAGCATGTCCACCGACGCGATGTCGCTGCCCTCCGGGGTCGCCGCCAGGCGCGGTGCCAGCAGGCCGAGCAGATCCAGCATGCGTGCGGCGAAGCGCTGGCGGTCCTGCTGGCCGCGGCCTTCGGCCGCCTCGGCCAGGGTGGTCCAGCCCTGCCGTACCAGCCGTCGCGCGGTCCATTCGGCACCGACCGAGCGGAACAACCGCGTCATCACCACGGCAAACCCAATGCCGATGAACATCGCGATCGACGAGTTGGCGAAAGTCTGGACGTTGGCACTGTAGGTGTTCTGCAGGCTCAGCAGCGCAGCCAGGTTGACCGTCAGCGGCAGCGCGAACAGCGCGCTCTTCGGGTGGTGCAGCAGCAGGCCCAACGGCAGGAACACCACCGCCAGCACCAGCGCCAGCAGCCCGAAGTCGTGCACGGCGGGGAACACGCCGAACAGGTATACGCCGGCCACCAGTGAGGCCACCATCGCCCACACCAGGAATGAGACCATGCTCGGCGCCGGGTCATCCTGTGCAGCAAAGAACGCGGCGGTCACCGCGGCCATCATCGCGCCGTTGCCACCGCCCTCCCAGCCCAGGCCGATCCATAGCACGCAGTAGCTCATCAGCGCCACGCCGGCACTGAGCGCGGAGAACAGCGCCATGCCGTAGTCGACGTGCTTGTCGGTGGCGGTGCGTTCGGTGCGGATGCGGTAGTGCGCGCGGTCCAGTGGCGCGGTGCCCTGGTCGATCGCGTGCTGCAGGGTGCGGCAGTCCTGCCACAGGTCCACCAGCTCTTCCAGGCGCAGCAACAGGCTGGCCAGCTGCAGGTGCTGCAGGTCGCGGTCCACCTGTGGCTTCAGCGCACTGATGCGTGCGCGCAGGCGCGCGTAGTCGCTGGCACTGGACGGCGTGTCGATCCAGTCGTGGATGTCATCGACCAGCGTCGGCAGGCCTTCCGGCAACGCCTGGGCATCGCTGCGCAACGCACTCAGGCGGTCTGCGATCGAGGACAGCACCGGCAACAGCAACAGCATGCGCTCGCGCAGGCGCTCCATCGACACCGCCGACCCGGCATGGCGTGGATCATCGCGGCGCAGGAACTCGATCAGCGCTTCGAACTGCACCAGATCGGCGGCCAACCGGTTGCGCGGCGCATGCGCACGGCCGCGCTCGAGGATCTGCCGGCACCACTGCGCCGCGTCCTCCATCCAGTTGCCGATGCGCGCGCCCAGCATCGGCCGCACCGAGGCCGGGAACAGCAGCGAAGCAAACAGCACCGCCACCACCGTGCCGAGGATGATCTCCTCGCTGCGTGCCACCACGGTGTCGAAGATGGTCTCCGGTGAGGTCACCGCCGGAAAGCCGATGAACGCGGTGGTGTAGCCGGCCAGCAGGAACGCGTAGCCGCGCGGGCCGCGGTTGAGCAGGGCCAGGAACAGGCAGCCGGCCAGCCAGATCGACATCGCCGCGCTCAGCACCAGGGGTGTTTCCACCAGCGCGGGCAGCATCAGCAGGGTGGCCAGGCCGGCGGCCAGGGTGCCGAGGATGCGGTACACGCCCTTGGCCCGGGTCGGGCCCAGCAGCGGCTGGCTGACGATGTACACCGTGCCCATCGCCCAGTACGGGCGCGACAGGTTGCCGGCCATGGCGATGTACAGCGCGACGATTGCTGCCAGGTAGGTCTTGATCGAGAACAGCCAGGCCTGGCGGTCGGTCAGCGCGTTCATGGCTTACTTCGCTGCGGTCGGGGTGCCGGCTGCGGCGACGGTTGCCTGCCAGCCACCACCCAGCACCAGGAACAGATGGATCTGGTCACGCGAGACCTGCGCTTCGGCCGCGGCCAGGGTGGCATCGCTGCTGGCCAGGCTGCGGTCGGCATCCAGGCTCGACAGGTACGGCGTGCGGCCGCCCTGGTACAGCCGGCGGTTCTGCTCGGCGGCCAGCGCGGCCTGCTCCTGCGCCACCTTCAACGACTGCAGGCGGCGCAGATCCTGCGCATAGCGGTCCAGCGCCGTCTGTGTTTCGCGCAGCGCCTGCAGCACGGCATGGTCGAACTCGGCCAGTGCTGCATCGGCGCCAGCCTCGGCGGCGTGGATGCGTGCATGCGTGCCCGAGGACGGCAGCGTCCACGAGATCAGCGGGCCGATCGACCACTGCTGGGTCATCGGCTGGCCGAAGTCCTCCAGCAGGCCGGCGGCACCGACCGAGGCGCCCAGGCGGATGTCCGGGTACAGCTCGGCAGTGGCCACGCCAATGCGCGCGGTGGCCGAGGCCAGCTTGCGTTCGGCCTGGCGGATGTCGGGACGGCGCTGCAGCAGTGCGCGGCCATCACCGACCGGAAGCGGCTGGGCAAGGGTCGGTGCGTGCGCGCAGTCGATCACCCCGGCCGGCAGTTGGCCCGGGGTCTGCCCCAACAGTGCCGCCAGCGAGTAGGCGGCGGCCGAACGCTGCGCGTGCAGCGGAGGCAATGCCGCTTCCAGCAGCGCGACCTGCGCATTGGCGCGCGCCAGTTCCGGCGGCGTGCCGCGGCCGGCGCTGATCAACCGCTGGGTGACCGAGCGGCTGCGCTGCTGCAGCTGCAGCGAGTGCTCGGCTACATGCAGCTCATGGTTGGCGTGGCAGATCTCCAGGTAGCTGTCGGCCACCTCGGCCACCACGCTCACCTGGGCCAGGTCACGTGCGGCGGCCACCGACTGTTCGTCGGCGCGCGCCGCTTCGGCACCGCGCTTGAGCTTGCCGAACAGGTCGAACTGGTAGCTGACCGCGAACTTGCCATCGGCCAGGTTGATCACTGGCAGTTCGTGTTCCTGCAGGAACGATTCGGCCGACAGCTGTGCGCGGCTGACCCCGGCTTCGGCCTCGTACTCGAAGCCACCGGCGTCCATCGCTTGTTCGTACACCGCCGCAGCGCGGCGCAGGTGCGCGTCGGCGGCCTTCAGTTCGACGTTGTCGCGCAGCGCTTGGGTGATCAGCCCGTCCAGCACCGGGTCGTTGTACAGCGACCACCAGCGTGCCGGCAGCGCCTGGTTGGCGGCCACCTGCGGGTTCTGCGTGTCGATGAAGGCCGCATTGGCCTGCGGCCGCTTGAACGCCGAGCCTTCCGGCAATGCATAGTCCGGGCCGACGGTCCTGCACGCGGCCAGGCTGGCCAGGGCGACGATCAGGCCGAGGCGGGGCAGGGCGGCGTTCACAGACCCGCCTGTGTCGGCGCAGCGCCGGCCTTCTTGTTCTGCACGTGGCGGCCGGTGTCCACCGTCACCGTGGCGGTGCGCCCGGCGATCAACTCCACGCCAGCAGGCACTTCGTCGATGGCGATGCGCACCGGGATGCGCTGCGCCAGCCGCACCCAGTCGAAGGCCGGGGTCACATTCGGCAGCAGGGTGCTGCCGTTGCTGCGGTAGCGATCCTCGATGCCGGCGGCGATGCTTTCGACATGGCCGTGCAGGGGGGTGTCCTCGCCCATCAGGCGGATGTCCACGCGCTGCCCCGGGGCTACGCCGCGCAGGCGGGTTTCCTCGAAGTAGCCATCGATGCGGAACGAACCGGTATCCAGCAGCGCCAGCACCGGCTTGCCGGCCACCACGTAGTCGCCCACGCGCATGGTGCGGTCGTTGACCCGGCCATTGGCCGGCGCGCGCACTTCGGTGCGGGCCAGGTTGAGTTCGGCCAGGTCCACCGCGGCCTGCGCGGTGGCCAGTGCGGCTTGTGCGGCCTGCAGCTTGGCCCGGCGCACTTCGGCATCCTCGGCGGCAACCAGATCCTGCAGGCTGCGGTCGCGGCCGATCTCGCGGCGCAGCTGCGCGACCGACGCCTGCCGTTCGGCCAGGCTGGCGCGGCTCTGCTCCAGCGCGATGCGGTAGCGCGCACGGTCGATCACGAACAGCAGGTCGCCCTTGTTCACGGCCTGGTTGTCGGCCACCTGCACCGTTTCGACCAGGCCGGACACATCCGGCGCCACCTGCACCACGTCGGCGCCGACGTGGGCGTCGCGGGTCCACGGCTCATCCATGTAGTAGACCCACAGCTGGCGCAGCACCAGCAGGGCGACGATCACGGCTGCGCAGGTGAGCAGCACCGGCAGGGTTTTCTTCACGATCTTGTTCACGATTGCATCCAACGCAGGAGGTGGAACAGCAGGCCCAGCACGATCCCGTACAAGGCCAGGTTGAACAGCGCCGGGTGCCATACGTGGCGATAGGCGCCGGCACGCTGCAGCAGCGCGTGCAGGCCGCTGTTGACCAGGTAGGCCAGCAGCATCAACCCGAGCAGGGTCGGGACGAACACTCCGTGGAGACTGAATTCACCGGGCATCGGTAGGGGCAGGGGCGGTATGGGGAAGGGGAGGCGGAACAGAACAACGGCAACGGGCAAAAGCCGCTGGCGCATGCACGGCAGCGGCGGTGTTCACGGACAGCGGGCTTACGTGATGCGGTCGGCAGCCTCGGCCAGCAGGCGCCACGCCTTCAGTACGGCGTGCAGTTCATCCATGGACAGTTCGCCGAACACGTCCTGGCGCAGGCCGATCAACTGATCTTCCAGTTCGCGCACCAGCGCCTGGCCTTCCTCGGTCAGCCACAACAGGTTGGCGCGGCGATCGCTGGCATCGCATTCGCGGCGGACCAGCCCACTGGCGCAGAGCTTGTCCAGCAGGCGCACCAGCGACGGGCCTTCCATGCCCAGCTGCTGGGCCAGCGCAACCTGGCGGATGCCACCGCCGGAGCGGCCGATCATCAACAGGGGCATGGTGCAGGCGGTGGAGATGCCGTAGCTGCCCAAGCGGCTGTCGGCCAGGCGCTGCCACTGCCGCCCTGCGTACAGCAGGCCGGAGCTGAGCTGCATCTGCAGCACGGTACGCTCGTCGAGGGGTCGGTCCATAAGTAATAGATAGGATACTACTAATTTCATTCCTATCAATAGGTTTTGCTGAATGGGTGGGTGTGTTGAGGAAAGCGTTGCGCCTGCTGGTTATCGGTTGGGGTGGCGGAGGGCCGGACGGGGCAGGGCACGCTGCAAGTACGTCCATGTAAGCTCGATCGGCGCATCCATGCGCCTCACGGCCCTGCCCCGCCCGGCCCTCCGCCGCCCACCCATCACCCCGCGAGCGCGGAGGGTTGGCTCTAAAGGCAGAAGCAGTGCGGACCAAGGTCCGCACCCACCAAAGCTGCAACCCGTGCAGTCTCCGAAGCCATGAATCCAGCTTTTGACCCCGCTTTCGGGCGGTCCGGCCGCGCCCGCAGGAAACCGTCAGGGAGCGGGAAGGGCGGCAGGGCAGGACCGTGAGGCGCATGGATGCGCCGACCGAGCCCCCAGGGATGGGTTTACGGCGTGTCCTGCCCTGCCGCCCTTCCCGCTCCAAACCGATAGCAGTCCGGCGCCGCGCGTCACCCCCGATGAACCGTCCCCAGAGGACGACCCACCCCCCGGTCGGGTACGATGCTCGCCCCCCGTTCGGGCGCTGTATGCAATGAGCAAGAACAACGAAAAGGCCGCCCCGCAGGGCGATGTCACCCAGGTCCAGGCCGAGGATGCCGTGCGCACCCTGCTGCGCTGGGCCGGTGAGGACCCCACCCGCGAAGGCCTGCTGGATACCCCGCGCCGCGTGGCTGAAGCCTATGGCGACTGGTTCAGCGGCTACCGCGACGACCCGCGCGCCTACATGGAACGCACCTTCGAGGAAGTGGCCGGCTACGACGAACTGATCGTCCTGCGCGACATCGAATACGAAAGCCACTGCGAGCATCACATGGCGCCGATCATCGGCCGCGTGCACGTCGGCTACCTGCCGGCCGGCAAGGTGGTGGGCATCAGCAAGCTGGCCCGCGTGGTCGAAGCCTACGCCCGCCGCTTCCAGGTGCAGGAAAAGATGACCGCGCAGATCGCCCAGTGCATCCAGGATGTGCTGCAGCCGGTCGGTGTCGGCGTCGTCGTCGAAGGCGCCCATGAGTGCATGACCACCCGCGGCATCCACAAGCGTGGCGTCAGCATGGTCACCTCGAAGATGCTGGGCAGCTTCCGCGAAGACGCCCGCACCCGCGCCGAGTTCCTGCGCTTCATCGAAGTGGGCGGCAAGCGCTGAGCGCCGTCGCCTCCCGGTGGCGGCCCCGCGCGGCCGCCGCTTTCGCCGTGCCTGCGCCGCGCCTGCGCGCGCGCGCTGGCCGCCGCGCCCTTCGGACCGATCTCGCTGCATGAAGCACCGCGAACGCATCACCCGTTATCGCCACCTGCGCGAACAGCCGCAATGGAAGCTGCTCGCCGCCGACCACGCACCGGAAATCATCGGCCTGCTGCAGGGCCTGCTGATGGACGGCGATCGCACGTTGCCGGCGTCGGTCCTCAACGAGCGCCTGCAGCGCGCGCTGGACCAGCTCAACGGTGACGAGCTGTCGCGCGAGCTGCCGCGGACCGCGCAGGCCTACGTCGCCCATTGGTTGGCGCAGGGCTGGCTGGAACGCCGGCTGCCCGAAGGCGCCGACCAGGAACAGTACGAACTGTCGACCCAGGCGCTGCAGGCGATCCGCTTCGCCGACAGCATGGAGCAGGCCCGCGTGGCCGCCACCGAGAGCCGACTGGCCTTGGTGATCGAACAGCTCTCGCAGCTCGCCGCGCAGACCGAGGCCGATCCGGACGCACGCCTGTCCGCACTGCGCGACGAGCGCGACCGCATCGATGCCGAGATCGCCCGTGTCGGCGCCGGCCGTGTGACCGCGCTGGATGGCAAGCGCGCGCTGGAACGTACGCGGCAGATCATCGGCTTGGCCGACGAACTGACCGAAGACTTCCGCCGCGTGCGCGACGACTTCGAACAGCTCAACCGTGATTTCCGCGAACGCATCATCGATGACGAGGGCGAGCGCGGCGACGTGCTGTCCAAGCTCTTTGAGGGCGTGGACGTGATCGGCGAGAGCGACGCGGGTCGTAGCTTCCAGGCGTTCTGGCGCCTGCTCAACGACGCCGAACAGAGCGCCCAGCTCGATGCTGCGCTGGAGACGCTGCTGGCCCGTGGCTTTGCCCGACGCCTGGACCGCAACGAGCGCAATTTCCTGCGTGGTTTCACCAGCACCATGCTCGAGCGCGGTGGCCAGGTGCATGACGTGCTGCAGAACTTCGCGCGCAGCCTGCGCGGTTTCGTGCAGAGCCGTGGCTACCTGGAACAGCGCCGCCTCAACCAGCTGTTGAAACAGGCGCAGTCCGAAGCACTGGCGTTGCGCGATGACTTCCCGGCGCAGCGCGCCATCGGCCGCGACCTGCAGCTGACCACCAGCCGCCTGCGCTCGTGGTCGCAGTGGAAGCTGCACGACCCGCGCAGCGCCCAGGTCGATGGCAACGTCGAATACAACGATGCGGCCAGCATCAGCCTGGAAAGCGTGGGCGACCTGGTGGCGTCCTCGGAAATCGATTTCCGCACCCTGCGCCGCGACCTGCACGATCTGCTCGACAGCCAGCCGAAACTCAGCATCGCCCAGGCCCTGTCGCAGCGCGAAGCGCCGCAGGGGCTGGGCAGTGTCATTGGCTACCTCTCGCTGGGCACGCGCTTTGGCAGCGTGATCGCCGGCGAGCAGGAGCTTGCCGAATGGCGTGGTGGCGACGGGCAGATCCGTCGCGCCCGCATCCCGCTGGTTTGGTTTACCCAGGAGAGACGCCATGAGCTGGCATGAAGACCCCATCGACGCACCGCATGCCGACCTGGCCGAAGACGCTTACGAGGCAGAGCCGGTGACGACCGTGGTGCAGCCCCGGCGCGGCAACGACGTCTACTACATGGGCGATACCGGCCGCCTGCCGCTGGATGCGCGCCGCGCGCTGTGCCAGCTGCTGATCGGCCCCAGCATCGACCAGCTGCGCCACGCCAAACTGTGGCCGGCACTGATCCGCAGCGAAGCCGGCATCCGTTCGGCGCTGTCGGACCTGTTCCTGGAACTGGTGCTCGACCGTGACAGTGGCGTGGCGTTCACCCGCCAGGCCGATACCGAGGACGTCGATGCGCCGGTACTGCTGCGCACGTCGCCGCTGACCTTCATCGATTCGGTATTGCTGCTGTACCTGCGCCAGCAGCTGGGCGAAGCCGATGCACGCGGCAACCGTGCCGTGGTCGCCGACGCCGAAATGGCCGAAGCGCTGGCCATCTACGAGAAGAACCTGTCCACCGACCGCGCCGGCTTCAATCGGCGCGTCGCCTCGGCGGTGCAGAAGATGAAGGACAACCACATCCTGACCCGCCTCGGCGGCCAGGAAGACCGCCACGAAGTCTCGCCGGCGTTGAAGCTGCTGTTCTCCGCCGAAGACGTATCCCAGCTTTCGGCGGTCTACCGCCAGCTGCGTGAAACCCCGGCCGCTGAAGCCTGAGAGACCCGAGCACCGCATGGCCATTTCCAAGCACACTCCCGCCCTGTTCAACGACGGCCTGCCCGACCCGCGCCTGCAGCAGTTCCGCATGCGCCGCCTGCAGGTGCACAACTGGGGCACCTTCAACGGCCTGACCGAAGTGCCGATCGCCGAGCGCGGCTTCCTGTTCGTCGGCCGCTCCGGCTCGGGCAAGTCGACCCTGCTCGATGCCATGTCCGCACTGCTGACGCCGCCGGCCATCGTCGACTTCAACGCCGCTGCGCGTGAAGCCGAACGCAGCGGCCGCGACCGCAACCTGGTGTCCTACGTGCGCGGCGCGTGGGCCGACCAGCAGGACAGTGGCACCGGTGAAATCGCCACCCAGTACCTGCGCAAGGGCGCAACCTGGACCGCGCTGGTGCTGGAGTACCGCGCCGGTGATGGCCGTGTGGTCAGCCTGGTACGCCTGCTGTGGATCGCTGGCAGCAGCACCTCCGCAGGTGACGTGCGCAAGCACTACATGATCGCCGAGCGCCCGTTCGACATCGCCAAGGACCTCGGCGGTTTCGACCTGGATCTGCGCAAGCTCAAGCAGAAGCTGGCCGACGTCCATCACTTCGATACGTTCTCCGGCTACGCCGAACGCTTCCGCCATCTGCTCGGCATCGACAACGAGATGGCGCTGCGGCTGCTGCACAAGACGCAGTCCGCGAAGAACCTCGGAGACCTGAACGTCTTCCTGCGCGACTTCATGCTCGACACGCCGAAGACCTTCGACGCTGCCGAACGACTGGTCAGCGATTTCGCCGAACTCGATGGCGCGCACCAGGCCGTGGTCACGGCGCGGCGTCAGGTCGAAACCCTGCAGCCGGCGCGCGAACATTACCGCGACCTGCAGGCGATGAGCCGCCGTCGCGGCGACGACGAAGCGCTCAAGCTCGGTATCGACAGCTTCCGCGAAAGCCGCCGCCAGTTGTTGATCGAAGCGCGCCTGCGCGAGATGGACACGCGCGATCGTGGCCTGCTGGGTGAAGAAGCGCAGCGCCGTGCGGCCCTGGACAACCACACCGAACGCCTGGCTGAGCTGGAACTGCAGCGCCGCCAGCAGGGTGGTGAGCGCATCGAGGAACTGGAACGCGAGCAGGGCCGCGCCGAAGCCGAACGCGACCGCCGCTTGGCCAAGCAGGCGCAGGCACACGACGCCGCACAGAAACTGCAGGCCGCGTTGCCCGACGACGCGCATGGCTTCGCCGCGCTGGTCGAGCAGGCGCAGTCCGAACTGGAAGACCGTCAGCGTGCTTCGAGCGCCCTGGACGACGCCATCAGCGAACGGCTGGGCGGCAAGCGCGACGACGAGCGGCGCTTCTCCGACGTGCGTGGCGAACTGGAGGCGATGCAGCGCACGCCCTCCAGCATTCCTGCGCCGATGCAGAAGCTGCGCGCGCGCCTGGCCGAAGAAACCGGTATCTCCGAAGCGGCCTTGCCGTTCGTCGGCGAACTGATCCAGGTCCGCTCGGAAGAGCAGAGCTGGCAGGGCGCGATCGAGCGTGTGCTCGGTGGCTTCGCGCAATCGCTGCTGGTCGACGACAAGCACTACAACGACGTCGCCGAATGGGTGAACCGCACCCACCTGGGCATGCGGTTCACCTACTACCGCGTGCGTCGCAATGACGATGCGTTCGCCCGCGAACCGTCCGCGAAATCGCTGCTGCACAAGCTGGAACTGCGCGACCACGTGTTCGAAAGCTGGCTGCGCCGCGAGCTGGGCAAGCGCTTCGACTACGAATGCGTGGACGCCAAGCAGCTGCGCAACGTCGACCGCGGCATCACCCGCGAAGGCCAGGTCAAGCATCCGGGCGACCGCTTCGAGAAGGACGACCGCAGTGCGGTGAACGATCGCCGCCGCTGGCTGCTGGGCTTCAGCAACCGCGACAGGCTCGCCGTCTTCGAGAAGGAAGCACAGGAGCTGGCCGCCCGTATCGCCAGCTGCGATACCGACATCGCGCGCCTGCGCAGCCAGCGTGACCGCGATAACGAACGTCGCCTGGCCTGCCACCAGCTGGTCGGCATCAGCTGGAACGAAATCGACGTCGCCGCGCCGCAGCAGCGCTTGGCCGACATCGAGGCCAGCCTGCACGCCCTGCGCGAAGGCAATGCCGATCTGGCCAGGATCGCCCAGCAGATCGACGCCACCCGCGCCGATATCGAGCAGGCCCGCCGCACTTACGAAGACACCCGCGTCGAGCGCGGCCAGCTGGTGCGCGAACGCGACCGCCTGGACCGTGCCCGTCAGCAGAGCCGTGCACTGGTCCTGCCAGCGCTGGCCGAAGACCAGGAAGTCGGCCTGGCCGAGCGCCTGCAGGAGCAGGGCCCGCTCAGCCTGGAAACGCTGGAAGCGCACATGCGCCAGGTCAGCAACGCGCTGAACGAACAGCTGTCGTCTTCGCAACAGGACGTCAACCGCATCGAGAACCTGCTGCTGGGCTGCTTCCGTCGCTTCATCCAGCAGTGGCCGGAAGAATCGGGCGACTTCACCGTGTCGGTGGCCTCGGCCGAGGATTTCCTGGCCCGCCTTGAACGCCTCGAACGCGATGGCCTGCCGCAGCATGAAGAACGCTTCTTCGACCTGCTGCAGAACCAGAGCAAGAACAACCTGCTCGCGCTGCAGCGGCACAGCGCCGAGGCCCGCAAGTCGATCGGCCAGCGCCTGGACGAAGTCAACGCCAGCCTGGAGCAGGTGCCCTTCAACCGTGGCACCCTGCTGACCATCGAGCTGAACGACCGGCGCCTGCCGGAAGTGCAGGAGTTCCACCAGCAGCTGCGCGAGGTGTTGTCGCAGCAGCAGACCGAGCAGCGCGACCTGGCTGAAACGCAGTTCACCGTCCTGCGCCAGCTGGTCCACCGCCTCGGCTCGCAGGAAGGCGAAGACAAGCGCTGGCGCGAAGTGGTGCTGGACGTGCGCCTGCACGTGGAGTTCATCGGCGTGGAACTGGACGCGGAAACGCGCCAGCAGGTCGAGATCTACCGCAGCGGCGCCGGCAAATCCGGTGGCCAGCGGCAGAAGCTGGCCACCACCTGCCTGGCGGCGGCACTGCGCTACCAGCTCGGCGGCGCCGACAGCCAGCTGCCCAGCTATGCCGCAGTCGTGCTCGATGAAGCCTTCGACAAGGCCGACAACGAGTTCACCGCGCTGGCGATGAACATCTTCGACAACTTCGGTTTCCAGATGGTGGTGGCCACCCCGCTGAAATCGGTGATGACGCTGGAACCGTTCATCGGTGGCGCCTGCTTCGTCGAGATCAGCGGCCGCCACGATTCGGGCGTGCTGCTCATCGAGTACGACGAAGAAGGCAAGCGCCTGAAGCTGCCGGAGCGCAGCCGCCAGCAGGCCGACGAACCGGAAGAAGCCGAAGCCTGACCGCCTCGGCCGGCGTTCTGGTAGTGCCGGCCGCTGGCCGGCAATCCCCTGTAGAGCCGGGCCATGCTCGGCTGCTCTCCGCGACCGGAAACAGCGTGCCAACCAAGGTTGGCCCCTACCAGAAGCAACTCTGTCTTTGCTTTTGCCTTGCTGCCGGCTTCCGCGCTCGCGCAGAGGCTGGGCAGCGGTTGGGCAAGGGGCACGGAAGGACCGCGAGCGCCATGGATGGCGCTCACGAGCCCCCATGGATGGGTTCACGGCGTGTCCTGCCGTGCCCCTTGCCCGACCGCCCTCGCAACAATCAAAGCGCCCGCGACGCGGTGGATCACGAACTACGGAACGTATCCCACGCCATCCGCGCGATCAGCACCACCACCAAACCCACAAACAGCTTGCGGATGAACGGCGTGCCGCCCTTCAGCGCCAACCGCGTGCCCACCACCGAACCGATGATGTTGGCCGCTGCCATCGGCAGCGCGAACAGCCACAGGATGTTGCCGGTCGGCACGAAGAACGAGATCGCCGCCACGTTGGTCGCCAGGTTCACCACCTTCGACGCTGCCGACGCACGCAGGAAGTCCAGCCCGAAGAAGCGCACGAACAGGAAGATCAGGAAGCTGCCGGTGCCGGGCCCGAAGAAGCCATCGTAGAAACCGATTGCCGCGCCGATCGCCAGCGCGATGGCCAGTTCGTTGCGGCCGATCTCGCGGGGCCGGTGCAGCGCGCCGAAGTCCTTCTTCCACAACGTGTAGGCCAGCATCGCCACCAGCAGTACCAGCACCAGTGGCCGCACCGCGTCCTTGGGCAACAGGCTGACCGCCGTAGCGCCAAGGAAGGAGAACACGAAGGCCGTACCCGCGGCGAACAACACCGGCTTCCACGGGAAGCGCACGTTGCGTGCATAGCGCCACGCCGCCGCGCCGGTACCGAACATCGAGCTGAACTTGTTGGTGCCGAACAGCATCGCCGGCGTCTGCTGCGGCAGCACCGTGAACAGGCCCGGCAGCTGCACCAGTCCGCCGCCACCCACGGCCGCGTCGACCAGTCCGGCAATGAAGGCGATCGCCACCAGCCACCACAACTCAGGAGGAATCAGTTCCAGCACGGCGATCGATCGAAGTGAGGGCGCGACAGCATACGCCTGTCACATTGCCGCCGCCCACGCGACAATACCCGCATGAGCCGAACCGCCCCCGATCCCTGTCCCTGTGGCCTGGCCGCCGACTACGCCGCCTGCTGCGGTCGCTTCCATGCCGGCGACGCCGCGCCCGATGCCGAGCGTCTGATGCGCTCGCGTTACAGCGCCTATGTGCGCCATCTGCCGGACTACCTGCGTGCCACCTGGCATCCGGACACCCGCCCCGCAGAACTGTCGCTCGATGATGCCCCCGGCCAGCGCACCCAATGGTTGGGCCTCACCGTGCAGGACCACCAGGTGACCGGCACCGACAGCGCCGAGGTCCGCTTCACCGCCCGCTACCGCGTCGGTGGCGGCAGCGCGGTGAAAATGACCGAGCACAGCCGCTTCCTGCGGATCGAAGGCCGCTGGTACTACCTCGACGCCGTCTGAGCGTGGCTGCCGCGCACGGCCAGCACGCGCTGGCCGCCATGCGCGCACACGCGGTTGCGGCCTTCCTCCTTGGCCGCATACAGCGCCTGGTCGGCCGCTTTGACCACCCCGGCGGGACGCGGATCGACCCGGCTGTCGGCCAGGCCGATGCTGACGGTCACCTGCACCACCGCACCGCCACCGCCGCGCCCACGCTGCTGCTGGCCGAGCGCATCGTCACGGCTGCGGGTAGTGCGGTCGCGCAGCTGCATCCGGCTCTGCTCGATGCCCTGACGCAGCGCCTCCACCGCGTCCACACAGGCCGATGCCGGGCGATCGAGGAAAACCACGGCGAATTCCTCGCCGCCATAACGGAACGCGCGGCCGCCGTCGCCCACCCGCGACAGCCGTGAGGCCACCAGTTTCAGCACGTCATCGCCGGTGTCGTGGCCGTGGGTGTCGTTGAACATCTTGAAATGATCAACGTCGATCATCGCGATGCTGTAGGTGCCGGTGGCGCGCTTGAGGGTTTCGTTGAATGCACGTCGGCCGGGCAGGCCGGTCAGCTCGTCGCCGAATGCCATGTGGAAGGACTCCTGCAGGGTCGCGGCCAGCATCAGCAGCAGCGCGGCTACGCTCAGCGCCGGTAGCAGCACCGGCTGCAGGAAGATCCGCGGCAGCATCCACCACAGGCACAGCAGGGCCAACAGCATCGCCGTATGCAGCGGTCGCGGCTGGCGCCATGCCTGCCACCCCAGCGCAGCGGTGGCCAGCAGGAACAGCACGGCAGGCAGCTGTGCCAGCGCGCTCCAGTCGCTCGGCAGCCACGGGAAGTGCCGGTTCGACAGCAGGTCGTGCATGCCTTTGGGCTGCTGTGCGGCCAACAGGATGAAAATCGCTACGGCGCAGCAGTGCCCTTCTTGAATGCGCGCCCTGATGTGAACACCACGGCACCGGGCCATGACATCGCGCTCACCGGCCGCGGTCGAAGCTGGTCACATGGACAGCGTACCCGCCGCCGTCGCTGCCCCGCAGCATGACCTCGCCCGCCACTTCACCCACGTGCGGGCGCGCAGCATGCAGCTGGCCGCACCGCTCAGCCCTGAAGATGCCCTGCTGCAGAGCATGGCCGATGCCAGCCCGGCCAAATGGCACCTGGCCCATACCACCTGGTTCTTCGAACGCTTCGTCCTCGCCAGCCGGCCTGGCTACACACCCTGGGATCCGGCCTGGGACTATCTGTTCAACAGTTATTACAAGAGTCTCGGCCCGGCCCACGCGCGACCGCAGCGCGGCCTGCTCTCGCGGCCCTCGCTGCAGCAGGTCCACGCTTACCGCCGGCACGTGGATGAGCAGGTGCTGGCACAACTACGCAACGGCGATCTGGGCAGCGACGCCCTGCAGCACCTGCAACTTGGGCTGCATCACGAGCAGCAGCACCAGGAGCTGCTGCTCACCGACATCAAGCACGCCTTCTGGTGCAATCCGCTGCAGCCGCCGTATCGCGATGACCTGCCCACCGCCGTCAGCGCTCCCAGCGCGCAGGGCTGGGTCGAACAGGGCGAACGCATCGTCAGTATCGGTGCATCCGCCTGGCCGCAGCACGCAGCATTCGCCTATGACAATGAATCACCCGTGCACCGCGTGCTGCTGCCCGCGCATGCACTCGCCGAACGTCCGCTCAGCAACGCTGAGTACCGCGCCTTCATCGACGCGGGTGGTTACCGCGATCCACGCTGGTGGCTGAGCGAGGGCTGGGCGCTGCGCGAGGTCGAGCAGTGGCAGCATCCGCTGTACTGGGACGACGACCTGCTGCGCGAGTTCACCCTGGGTGGCTGGCGCGAGCTCGATCTGCACGCACCGGTCTGTCATCTCAGCTACTACGAAGCCGATGCCTGCGCACGCTGGGCCGGTGCCCGCCTGCCCACCGAGTTCGAATGGGAAGCGGCCGCCGCCACGCAGCCGGTCGAAGGCCACTTCGCCGATGACGACCAGCTGCATCCGCAGGCAGGGCAGGGCAGGGGCATCCGCCAGCTGTTCGGAGATGTCTGGGAATGGACCAGCAGCGCCTATGGCGCCTACCCCGGCTTCCGTCCGTTCGCCGGCAATCTGGGCGAATACAACGGCAAATTCATGTGCGGCCAATGGGTGCTGCGCGGTGGCAGCTGTGCCACCCCGCGCGGCCATGTGCGGGCCAGCTACCGCAACTTCTTCATGCCACCGGCGCGTTGGCAGTTCTCAGGCATGCGCCTGGCAAGGGATCTTTCATGAGCACCGTCCAGGACGCGCTGCAGGCGCTGACCGACCTTACCCCCGGCCGCCAGCAGATCCTTGCCGACGCCGTGGCGGGGCTGTCGCATGCCTCGCGCCAGCTGCCTTCCAAATACTTCTACGACGCGCGCGGCTCGCGCTTGTTCGAGCAGATCACCCACACCCGCGAGTACTACCCCACACGCACCGAGCTGGCCCTGCTGGATCGGGTGCTGCCGCAGATCGCGCAGGCGGTGGGGCCGCGCGTGCATGTGGTCGAACTGGGCAGCGGCAGTGGCCGCAAGACCGCCCGCCTGCTGGCCGCCCTGCAGGATCCGGTGGCCTACACGCCCATCGAAATCTCGCGCGCGGCGCTGTTGTCCAGCATCGACCACCTGGCACCGGCGCTGCCGGAGGTGGAAATGCTGCCGGTGTGTGCCGACTTCACACGGCCGGTACAGGTCCCCGCACCCGACCGGCCTGCCGCGCGCCGGCTGCTGTTCTTCCCGGGCTCCACGCTGGGCAACTTCGCTGATGAGGAGGCGATCGCGCTGCTGCGCGCGATGCGGCAGACGATGGGCAAGGACGGCCTGGCGCTGGTCGGCATCGACCTGCACAAGGACCCGGCACTGATCGAGGCCGCCTACAACGATGCCGAC
The DNA here is from genome assembly GCF_021605635.1 of Stenotrophomonas sp. PA-6-5C. Lineage (NCBI taxonomy): Bacteria > Pseudomonadati > Pseudomonadota > Gammaproteobacteria > Lysobacterales > Lysobacteraceae > Stenotrophomonas > Stenotrophomonas sp. PA-6-5C. Next base: position 5,118 of record NZ_WKEE01000023.1, on the reverse strand, counting down.
GGCATCACCGCCGCCTTCACCCTGAACCTGCTGGCCCGCCTCAACCGTGAGATCGGCAGCGATTTCGATCTCAATGGCTTCCGTCATCAGGCCCGTTACAGTACCGCACGCCTGCGCATCGAAACCGACCTGGTCAGCCAGCGTGAGCAGGACGTCCATCTCGACGGGCGCACCTTCCACTTCAACGTCGGCGAACCCATCCGTGTGGAGTACAGCCACAAGTACACCGACGCCAGCTTCGGCCACCTGCTGCAGCAGGCAGGGCTGGAGGTGGTGGCGCACTGGAACGCTGACAATCCAGCGTACGGGCTGCGCCTTCTGCGCCCCGCACCGTAGCCACAGGTAGTGCCGGCCGCTGGCCGATAGCAACGACCAACCTTGCCGCCCCTCCGCGTTACCATGGCTCCAGCACCGGCAACACGGAGGACGCCATGCCCATTCTGACCACGCTCGGCTTGGCCGCCGCACTTGCCATGCCAGCGGCGGCCGCGCCGACAGCCGCGGCAACCGCTGATCCCGCGTTCGCCCGCTGCATGGCGGGCCTGCAGACTACCGCCGCCAGCGAGGGCATTGCCGCTGACCGTTTCACGGCCATCACCGCCGGACTGCAGCCCGATCCCACCGTGCTGCCGTTGCTCGATGCGCAGCCGGAGTTCACCACACCGATCTGGGACTACCTGGCCGCACTGGTCGATCGCCAGCGCGTGGACGATGGTCGCGCCATGCTGCAGCAGCACCGCGATCTGCTTCAGCGCGTATCGGCGCAGTACGGCGTCGATCCAGTCACCATCGTCGCCGTATGGGGTGTGGAGAGCGACTACGGGCGCGTGTTCGGCAAGCGCCCGCTGCTGCAGTCGCTGGCCACGCTGTCCTGTGCCGGCCGTCGGCAGCCTTTCTTCCGCGGCGAACTGCTGGCGCTGGTCAAGCTCATCGACAAGGGTGACCTGCAGGCACAGGGCCTGACCGGTTCCTGGGCCGGTGCCTTCGGCCACACCCAGTTCATGCCCAGCACCTACGCACGCATTGCCGCTGATGGTGATGGCGATGGCCGCCGCGATCTGGTCGGCAGCATTCCCGATGCATTGGCTTCCACCGCCAACTATCTGAAGCGTGCCGGCTGGCGAACCGGCGAACCCTGGGGCATGGAAGTGCGCGTCCCCCCTGGGTTCAACGCCAGTCAGGCCGGCCGCACCCAGCGCCGGGCACTGGCCGACTGGCGCGTATTGGGCGTGACCGGCCTGGACGGCAGTGCGTTGGCGCCGACCGGCCTGCCCGCCGATGCCCGCGCCGCGCTGTTGCTGCCAGCCGGCAACAAAGGCCCGGCGCTGCTGGTGTTCCGCAACTACGACGCGATCTACAGCTACAACGCCGCCGAGAGCTATGCCCTGGCCATCGCCACCCTGGCCGACCGTCTGCGTGGCGGCAACGGCTTGGTCACCGCCTGGCCTACCGATGATCCCGGTCTTGGCCGCGACGAGCGCCGCCAGCTGCAGACCCTGTTGTTGGCGCGCGGCCATGACATCGGCGCCGCCGATGGCATGATCGGTACCGCCAGTCGTCGCGCCATCCAGGTCGAGCAGCGCCGGCTCGGTTGGGCCGACGCCGATGGTCGCGCCGGCCAGCGCATCCTGCGCGCGCTGCAGAGCGAACCGCAGGCGAAGGTTCCGGCCACACCCACCCGCTTCAGCCTTCCCACCAACTACAGCGCCGCGCAGTCGCCGGCCATCCGGAGTCGATCCAGCGTGCAACAGATCCAAGGTGTCAGCAGTGGCCAGTTCCAGGGACTCGATGCCTGGCTGGTGGAAACCCCGCAGGCCACCGCCGCCATCAGTGTATTCGGCGGCCAACTGCTCTCGTTCGTGCCCAAGGGCCAACCCGATGTGATGTGGCTCTCGCCCAAGCGTGCGGCACTGCCCACGCCCATCCGTGGCGGCAGCCCGGTGTGCTGGCCGTACTTCGGCCGCCAGGGGCAGGGCGATGACGTGCCGGCCCATGGCTTCGTGCGCACCTTGCCCTGGGAACTGCAGCAGGCGCGCCGTCTCGACGATGGCAGCATCGAACTGACCCTGGCCCCACCCGCGCTGGACAACCTCGGCCTGCGCCTGACCATGACCGTCCGTATCGGCCGTGAACTGCGCCAGCAGCTGGTTACCGAGAACACCGGCAAGGCCCCGGCCACCATCACCCAGGCGCTGCACAACTACTTCCGTGTCGGTGACGCCAGCAAGGTCGACGTCGACGGCGTCGATGGCCTGGACTACCTCGACAAGTTCGAGAACTACGCCCAGCCTCGCCGCCAGCAGGGTCCCTGGTCGCTGCGTGATCCTCGTGATCCGGGCCGCAGCGACCGCATCTACACCCAGGCCGGCGGGCACTATGTGCTGCGCGACCCGATGCTCAAGCGCCGCATCGACATCCGCACCGAAGGCAGCCGCTCGCTGGTGGCATGGAACCCTGGCGCCGACGCTGCCGCGAAGATGGCCGATGTCGGCGACGGCTGGCGCGACTACGTCTGCCTGGAGGCCGCCAACGCCGGGCCCGATGTGATCACCGTCGCTCCCGGCGGTCGCCACACGCTGGTGCAGACGCTCTCCAGCGCGTCCCTGTAAACCGCGCAACGCCCACCCAGGAAGGTCTTCAATGCAGGAAGCACAGTGGTACTACGCCCGTAACGGCAAGAGTGAAGGGCCAGTGGACCTGGCTGGCCTGCGGAGGTTGCAGCAGGACGGCGTCATCACCGGCCACACCCTGCTCTGGTGCGAGGGCATGGCTGGCTGGCAGGCGTTGCAGACGCTGCAGTTGACTGTCACGCCGGCGTCGGGTGCCGACGGCGGCGCCGCAGCGGCCAGCCATGACCCCTACCGTGCGCCGGCGGCGGCGGCAACGCCCGATGTCATTCCACTGGGCGCCGGCCTGACTGGCCAGTTGGGTCTGTATGCAGCCATTGTCGGCGGCAACTTCCCGATCTATCGCAAGCGTTGGCGCCTGGACCAGGGCACCGCGAATGCGGTGGGCACCTGGCACTGGCCGGGGTTCCTGTTTGGCGTGATCTGGATGATGTACCGGAAGATGTACCGCATGGCCGCCATCTGGGTCGGCGTGCTGGTGGCATCCAGCGCGATCGAGGTATTCCTCGACGTGCCGGATGCTCTGTCGCTGGTGATCAACCTGGGCCTGAGCGTTACCGTGGGTGTCTTCGCCAACAGCTGGTACCTGCAGCATTGCCAGCGGGAGATCGCGCGCGCCCAGTCGCTCAATACGGACAATGACGCTGCGGTGCGCAGCGCGCTGGCAGCACGTGGCGATACCAGCGTGATTGGTGCCGTGATCGCCATCGCCGTGTCCGCCACCCTGGCCATCATCGGGGCCGCGTTGACGGGCTGATCCCTTCAGCTGGCCTGCCGCGGCCGCAGCACCCACAGGCAGAGCGTCCCGGCGACCAGGCCCCAGAACGCAGAACCGATACCGGCCAGTGTCATCCCCGAGGCGGTCACCAGGAAGGTGACCAGCGCGGCCTCGCGGTCGCGCTCCACTGCCAATGCACCGGCCAGGCTGTTGCCGATGGTGCCGAACAGGGCGATGCCGGCCACGCAGGCCACCAGTTCCTTGGGGAAGGCAGCGAACAGGGCCGCGACGGTGGCCCCGAACAGGCCGATGACGATATAGAAGGCGCCGGCCGCCATCGCCGCCGTGTAGCGCCGTGCCGGATCCTCGTGCGCATCACGGCCCATGCAGATCGCCGCAGTGATGGCTGCCAGGTTCAACGCGTAGGCACCGAAGGGTGCCAGCAGCGTGTTGACCACGCCGATCCAGCCGATCACCGGCGACACCGGTGCGTCGTAGCCGGAGGCGCGCATCACCGCCACACCGGGGATGTTCTGCGAGGCCATGGTGACCACGAACAGGGGCAGGGCGATACCGACCATCGCCGTCCACGACAGCGAAGGAGTGACCCATTGCGGTACGGCCAGCTGCAGGTGCACCTGCTGTGCATGCAGCAGACCCTGGCTGGCGGCGATGGCGATGCCGACCAGCAGAGTGGCGATCACCGCATAACGGGGGAACAGGCGGCGGCCCAGCAGCCACGTAGCGAACATGGCCAACGCCAGCACGCGCTGGGTGTTCATTGCCACAAACACGTCCAGTCCGAAGCGCAGCAGTACACCGGCCAGCATGCCAGCGGCCAAGGCCATGGGCACGCGCTTCATCAGCCGGGCGAACACCCCAGAGAAGCCCGCGAGCATGCCCAGCACCGCCGCAAGCAGGAATGCACCGGTGGCTTCAGACAGAGACGCGCCACCGGCACCGACGACCAGCATCGCCGCGCCCGGCGTCGACCATGCGGTGACCACCGGCACGCGGTAGCGCAGCGACAGGCCGATGCAGGTCACGCCCATGCCCAGCCCAAGGGCCCACATCCACGAGGCGATGTGCGCCTGGTCGGCACCGACCGCCTGCGCCGCCTGGAACACGATCACCGCCGAACTGGCGAAGCCGACCAGCACGGTGATGAAGCCGGCGACGATCGCCGGCGTCGAAAGATCCCGCCACCATCCCTGTCGTTTCTGCGTGTCCATGCTCTTCTCTTTGCTATGCACCGGTGTATTGATAGCGCCTGCGGCGTTGCCCGCGCAACGCGCGGGCAACGCCGCAGGCGATGCATCAGCAGCGGCCATGCAGGGTGCAGGCGCTGTTCTGTCATCTTCCTGAAAAAAAGAGTTGACGAATTCTGCAGGATCTCTAGAATTCGCTCCCTTGCTGCAGCGCGGCGACTTCTTCGGAAGCCACCAACGCGAACAGCGACGCCACCACCGCCGGACGAGATGATCGAACGAAGGTGTTGACGGACTCGAAAAGTCCGGCATAATAGGCGGCTCGCAACGACGAAAGGCCCTCGGGTCCAACGCCGAAGCAGCATCGGCAACAACGTCCACTTCGGAGAGACGGCCTTGAAAAAAGGTGTTGACGAAGCGGAAAAGCCGGCTATAATGGGCGGCTCGCTACGAAGGAAACTTCGCAGCACACGGGAACGGCGCTGAGGCCACTTCCCCGGATCTTTGAAAGTATGCGCAGGTATCTTGTGAAGGCGCCTGCAGGAAGGATGATTGTCCATCTTGC